>JBGCFY010000255.1:0-19723 GCA_045110315.1 Saprospiraceae bacterium | reverse complement strand
GCTAATGGTAAATTAATTAAATCTTGTTTTCGTTCTTACCAAAATGTCAAAGCAAGTTATATCGCACATTCTGAATTTTTGCGCGACCCAAGAAAAGCATATCGCTACGGATTTTTGTTTCGGCTGGATCCCAAAAATTATAAAGCTTGGGCACGAGGATTAAAAAAGGCAGGATACGCCACAAGTGCAACCTATGCAGACGGTTTAATCCGAATGATTGAACGTTATGATTTGGATCAATACGATAAGATGAGTTCTGCTAATATTGATCCGGGTGCGCCTCCGGTATTGCGTAGTGGTGCTGTTTTTCGGAATAATGATGTAAGAATGATTTTGACGCGAGGCGGGGAAACGGTTCAGGAAATTGCAAATCAATACGATGTCAAGGCTAAATGTATTATTTATTATAATGAATTGCTGACGAGTAAAAATACTAAGCTCGCAAAAGATACCAGAATTTATATTCAGAAAAAGAAAAAATCTTATCGCGGTAAAAAGAAATACCATTACGTTAAGAAAGGGGAAACGATGTATAGTATCGCACAGGATTATGGCATTCGCTTAGGACGATTACATCGTAGAAACAGATTGAAAGAAGGGACGCAACCAGCGGTCGGCGCACGCTTGAAAATTCGAGGCTGGAAAATCCGCAAAAGGGATACGCCTAAAACTCGGAGCGCTGTGGTCGAAAAGGAGAATGAAGAAGAATTTATTTTTGAAGAACCGCTTCCGGTATCAGATGATCCAATCGAAACGCTCGATCCGCCAGCAAGCGCTACACCTGAATTTTATACAGTTCAAGCCGGTGATACCTTGTACGGAATCGCCAGAAAGTTTGAAACGACCGTAGAACAAATTCAAAAGCTCAATAACTTGAAATCTTCGGGCATTAGTAAGGGACAATTATTACAAGTAAAATAAAATTACGTTCTTAGCATTTAAAAGAACTTCAGAACCTAAAACACTCAGAATGAAACTTCAAAAATTATTTTTTCTTGCTGCTTTATTGTGCTGCTGCGCAGAATTATCCGCACAGAGTTACGCCTTTGGGGTGAAAGGAGGAATGACGGTTGGTATCCAACAATGGGACGGTTTTGAGCGAGATCCTTTGTACAAATACCACGGAATCGTTTTTATTGAAACGGCGGAAGAAGATAGCCCGTTTTCTATTTTTGGACAGTTGGGGTACCACGTTAAGGGAAGTGCTATTCGTACACAAGAAACGGTTTTTAATTCGCCAACAGGATTGCGGACTTTTCCAGCCACTACACAAGAGTTTCAATTTAAAAATGTTTCCTTGACCGTTGGTGGAAAACGCAAATATGACCTTGGATCCAACTCAGATTCAAAAATTTATTATTTGCTAGGGGTTCGTGCAGATTATACCGTCGGAACCAACTTGGGGAGTTTTGAAGAAAGTACAACTTTTGCTACTTTTTACTTTAATCGCCCGGTAGAAGAAAATGTTCGTAAGTTTAATTATGGTGCAACCATTGGCGGTGGTATCGAACTTCCATTGTCCGACTTTGTATCTGCCAATATTGAATTGACGGCGAATCCAGATTTTTCGAGACAATACTATCGGGAACCAATCAATAATGTTATCCTTCCAGGAACCGGCAGCACCAATACAACCAATCTACCCGAGCAAACAATTCGAAACTTGACTTTAGAGTTGACGGTTGGTTTTCGATTTTTGCGGCAGATTGAGTACATCGATGATGACGAATACTAGTTTCTTTCCTTCGAGCAATTCCTTTTAAGCATTCAAAGCAGGATAAATGGGAACCTTTTTTTGAGTAATTTTTGCTCAAAGAATACTGTAAAACTCAATTCAACGTATTTTTTAGTTATAAAACTTAATAAACAGTTGCATAACTAAATTTTTCGTTTTATATTTGAATAAGCGATTGCTACAAAATCTACTCAGATGAATAAGCTATATTCTTTTCTTCTCCTTTTATTTGTGACTTGCCAGAGTAGCTTTGGGCAAGAAAAAATTCAATTGGACTTAGCAGCGGAATACCGAAAAGGGATCGCTTTTATGCAAGCGAATCAATACGAAAAAGCAGTTGATCATATTTTTGAGTGTCAACGTGCAGACCCTAACGATTTAAGTTATGCTTTGAAGTTAGCTTATTGCTACACCAAATTAGGCAACTACAAAGATGCTAAGTATAGCTATCAATCTGTTTTGCAAAGAGATAGTTTGAATATTAATGCTTTGACCAACTTAGGTGGGGTTTACGAAAAAGAATATAATTATCAAACAGCCCAAAAATATTATTTACGTTTACTAGAGATTGATTCTACAAATAGTTATTTCTATAAACAAAATGGATTTATTGCAGTTAAGAACAATCAAATACTAGCAGCGATTGGTTATTTCAGCGAAGCGCATCGCTACAATCCAAAAGACTTAGTGGCGATTAGCGAGTTAAGTAAACTCTATCTGAGGGTGGAAGCAGTTGCAATTGCGGATGAAATTATTGAACGAGGGTACCAACAAGATTCAACTAACCTGAAAACCCTTTACGCGAAAGCGGATATCAAACGGGTACAGAAAAAATATCCTGAAATCATTACGACGATCGAGCGCGCTATGGTGCAAGGGGATACGGTTTTGTATTATCAAAAAATGTTAGCTTCTGCTTATTTGCAAACGGAAGCTTACGATGAAAGTTTGTTTCATTTGAATCGAATCATCTCAAAGCGGCAAGCTTCCGAATATACGCATTATCACATGGCGGTTGCCTTAGCCGCACAAGGAAAGTTGGAAGAAAGCATCAAGCATTACGACTTAGCTATCGAGTTGGGTATTTCAGAAAACATTTCTGTTTACTATAAGAATTTGGCGAAGCTCTACGTCGATACCAAAGAATTGAGCGCTGCGATTACCGCTTATAAAGAAGCGTATGAATATAGCGGTAAACCGGAACATCTTTTTCAAATTGCGAGAAATAGTGATTTGTATTATAAAGATAAAAAGATTGCCCTGCGATATTACAAAAAGTATTTAGCGACGAAGCACGAAGCTTATCGAAAGTATGCGAAGGAACGAATTACGCAGCTAAAAGAAATTATTCATTTTCAAGTAAAAAGTTAAGAGCCAATTATCAAACACCGTTAAAAAAGAAAATATACATGAAAAGTCTTACCAAAGCGGAAGAGGAAATTATGCAAATTGTTTGGCGTTTAGGACCTTGTACGGTCAGTCAAATAATTGAAGATATGGGCGAGCCTAAACCACCGCACAGTTCGATTTCTTCCATCGTTCGAATTTTGGAAAAGAAAGCCTTCGTTGACCATAAAGCCTATGGGCGGACGTACGAGTATTTCCCTAAAGTTTCTAAAGAAGAGTATAGTAAGCGAACCATTAATCAATTGGTGACGGATTATTTTGAAGGTTCTATGAATCGCTTGGTTTCCTTTTTAGTCAAACAAAAAAATGTAAATCCAGATGAGCTATCAGAATTATTAAAAGATTTGGAAGACAAAACAGAATAAGCTATGATTAATTATATCCTCGAAGTTTCTTTTTGCTGGTCAATTTTTTATCTCGCCTATTATTTTCTTTTTGGTAAAGAGACTTTTTTTCACGTGAATCGTGGATACTTGCTGACCACGCTGATCGTAGGTTTGTTACTACCCGTTTTTGATTTTTCGCTTCCAAATTTTGGTGCGGAAGAAGAGCTATCATTAGGAGAATATTTAACACCGATTACCACTGGTCTAACGTCAGTAGAGGAAGTAGTAGGCGTGACCATCACCGCTTCTGCGCTGGAACCAGGGCTTAATTTATGGACCGTTTTGCAATGGGTATATTGGCTCGGCGTGATCTTTTTTAGCCTACGATTTTTAATTGGCGTGAGCCAAATTGTTCGGGAATATCGTCAAGCAAAAATAGAATCTAAAGGGAGCTACCAGTTGGTACGAACCCAAACAATTCACTTACCGTTCTCTTTTTTCTCGTGCTTGTTCTGGAGTGATCAAGTAGATTATAACGAAGTGGATAAAGCAAAAATATTGGATCACGAATTGGCACACATTCGTCAAGGACACAGTTTTGACGTAGTACTGCTAGAAATTCTGAGCATCTTTTTATGGTGCAGTCCTTTGATCCATCTATACAATAATGAATTACGTAATCTTCATGAATATTTGGCAGATGCTGCGGTGTTAGCAACTACCAAGACCAAGCAATATGGTCAACTTTTGCTCAGACAATCGCAATCCGGAATGCAGCTGGCTGTGGCAAACAACTTTATTCATTCACAATTAAAAAAACGTATTAAAATGATGACTAAAAACAAATCTTCTAAATTGGCCTACCTAAAATATAGCCTAAGCATTCCACTTTTAGTTTTACTAATGAGCGTCTTCGCCCAAAAGATTAGTATTGCCCAAAGCTTAAGTGAACTAAATGAAAAACCTGAAGCAGTGGTAGAAGTTCCAACGGAAATTGATGGCGATCCCATCTATAAAGTAGTACACGAAATGCCTCGCTTCCCAGGTTGTGAAGAAGAGGAAAGTTTAGCCCTAAAGAAAAAATGTGCAACACAAAAAATGTTGATGTTCATTTATTCAAATATTCGCTACCCAAAAGAAGCTCGGCAGTTAAATATTGAAGGAACTTGTGTAGTACGTTTCGTCGTTGGTGAACAAGGAAAAATCTTGGAACCTCAGTTGGTAAGAACACTTGGCGGTGGCATCGGAGAAGAATGTTTGCGTGTCGTCAATTTGATGAATGAACAGCATAAACGGTGGACGCCAGGAAAATTAGAAAATGGAAAAGCCGTCAAGGTGTATTTTAATTTACCGGTGAAGTTTCAATTAGAATCTAGTGGTCCAACTAAAAAAGAAGAAAAAGAGGAACTTGCGACTGAGGACGAAGTGATTTTTAAAGTCGTAGAAGAGATGCCGAAGTTTCCAGGTTGTGAAGCGATTGAAGGAGATCAGGCTAAACAAGATTGTGCGAATAAGAAAATGTTGGAATTCATTTATGCTAATGTTAAATACCCAGAAGAAGCATTGAAAAAAGGTGTTGAAGGAGTTAACGTTGTCCGTTTTATTGTTGATGAAACGGGAAATATCACGGAGCCAACAGTAGTGAGAGATATCGGTAGTGGTACGGGGGAGGAAGTAATTCGGATTGTGAAATTGATGCAAGCATTACCAGAAAAGTGGACGCCCGGTAGACAAAAAGGAAAAGCGGTCAAAGTGTATTTTAATTTGCCAGTGAAATTCAAACTAGACGGTGGTGTGAAAAAGCAAAACGAAAATGTTGCGGCAGCCACGACACCAATTGTCGCAAAAGAAAAAAATGTTTTTAAAAGCGTACAAGAAATGCCGAGATTTCCAGGTAGTGAAAAGGTTAAAAACAAGCAACAACGAGAATTGGCAGCGCAGAAAAAACTATTGGAGTTTGTCTATAAAAACCTTACATACCCTGCCGCTGCAAAGGAAGAAGGCGTAGAGGGAACGGTTGTAGTGAATTTCACGGTGGATAAGAATGGCACTATTATCAATCCTAAAATACTTAGAAAAATTGGTAGCGGTTGCGAAGAAGCAGTCTTGGCGATGATCGATAAAATGCCTACGTGGATTCCTGGTAAGAAAGATGGAAAAGCGGTGAATGTGGCTTATAATTTACCAGTAAAATTTAAATTGCCAGCCCAGGAAGAATTAGTAACGATTGTTGCAATCGGAAACGAAGCGACTAAGGATAAAAAAGTAGCTACGCTAGCATTAGAAGATTTCAAAACGTTTCCGAATCCTAGTCGAGGAAAAATTAATCTACAGTTTAAAGGCGCCGCCACGCCAACGACTTTACAAATCGTAGATGCGACTGGGAAAAGTATTTTCGAAGAATCACTTACTCGTTTTGAAGGTGTCTATCAAAAAGAAATTGACTTATCTAAAGCAGCAAAAGGAACCTACAATATTGTGATTTCGCAAGGGGCAAAAGCTTTTGTAAAAAGTATTGTTTTGCAGTAGGAGAATAGTTTTTTGATTAAAAATTTTATAAGAAAATTGGTGTCGGATATAGTTCGGCACCAATTTTTTATTTTACACAAACGCTCAAAAGTATGTGTGGGATTGAGCTTGCGAGGTATGCTGTTTCTCTTTTTCTTTTTATTTCGTTTTTTGAAATTTGAAACAACTTAAGGGAAAGTCGTTCGAACTTCAAAAATCTTTTGTATTTTGTTGAAATCATAGCAATGGTTTTGGTCGTCGAACAAAAAAAAGTGTGACCATCTCAATCGCAGTTTGCAAAGAAAATATCCCAAAGCGTACCATGAGTAAAAACTCTCACTTCAAATCAAACTTTTCTCCTTCTGATCGTCAAAAAGAAATTTACATTGGAGGACTGTCAGGACAACTTCCTGAAATTCCAATGGACTTTGCTCGTCTGGAACGCCAAGCCAAAGAGCGATTATCTACACGTGCTTTTACTTATATTGCAGGAGGAGCAGGGATCAATACTACTGTCAAAAATAACCGGAGTGCTTTCGATGATTGGCAAATTGTGCCGAGAATGCTACGGGATGTTTCGCAGCGAGATACTTCGATCAAATTATTTGGGGACGATTTACGAACGCCCTTTTTGAGTTGCCCAATTGGAGTATTGGAATTGGCGCATCCGAAAGCAGATCTTGCATTGGCAAAAGCAAATGCGGCATTGGGAATACCCATGATTTTTTCGAATCAAGCTTCGGTAGCAATGGAAAAGTGTGCCGCTGTAATGGGAAATAGCCCAAGGTGGTTTCAGTTGTACTGGAGCAAGTCCAACGATTTGGTGGGAAGCTTGGTGCGTCGGGCGGAGGCTTGTGGGTGTAGTGCGATTACCGTCACTTTGGATACGACGCTATTGGGCTGGCGCGTGCAAGATTTGGATTTAGCTTATTTACCTTTTTTAGAAGGAAAAGGTATTGCACAATATATTAGTGATCCTGTTTTTCAAAAATTAATAGACGAACCAGATACAGAACCGGCACCGGCGAGAAATAAATTGAGTTGGAATTTAATTCGTTCTATCTATCAATTGATGTCAAGCTATCCGGGCGGATTTTTTCAGAACTTAAGGACTCAGCGACCGTTAAAAGCGGTACGCAAATTTATTAGTATTTATTCTCGTCCCTCACTAACTTGGGAAGATCTCGCTTTCCTACGTACACAAACAAAACTTCCTGTCGTTTTAAAAGGTGTGTTACATCCCGACGATGCGCGTAAAGCAATTGATTATGGGATGGACGGGATCATTGTTTCTAATCATGGCGGTCGGCAAGTCGATGGTTCGATTGCTTCGATTCGAGCGCTACCCGCTATTACGGAAGTAGTAAATCAACAAATTCCAGTTCTTTTGGATAGTGGCATTCGCGGAGGTGCAGATATGTTTAAAGCTTTAGCTTTAGGAGCAACGGCCGTTTGTCTGGGACGACCTTATGTCTACGCATTGGCTCTCGGTGGGGAAGCGGGCGTAAAGACATTTTATAAAAATATGATGGCTGACTTTGAGTTAACGATGGGATTGGCTGGCTGTCGATCAATTGCAGAAATTGATCCTAATGCATTGATTAAAGCTCGTAAGTAAGCATCAAATCGTTTCCGTAAATTAGCGTAGACTAATCCCCTATTATTTCTTCATCTGAGATTCCTCAAACGATTATTTTTCTTTTAAATCTTATTTTTTTCAATTCTAAGCTCTCTAACTAGGTCTTTGAAGGTGATGCTTTGCGAGATACTTGGCATCAAGAGAAATTGAGAGAAAGTCATTTTTACAACAAAAGAAGACTTTTTGTCACCTATTTTTTGATTTAGCTGACTTTTTGTCATTTAGTTTTTGTCTTTTTCTGCGAAAATGGCTGAAAAAGTGGAATGGAACACCTCTTGATAAGTAAAGAGTGTGAATCAAATTAAAAATTAAAAAACTAAAAATATTTTCATTATGACTTTTATTAGCGTAAATCCACAGAGAAGAAGAAGACCATTATTTGCCAGTCCAAACTTTGACTATCTATTTCAAGACTTAATGCAAGGTGCACCAAAGCGTACTGCGAAAACAAAAAAGCATCAATATCCGGCAGTCAATATTATAGAATCTAAAGATGATTTTAAAATTGAATTAGCAGTGCCGGGATTAGGAAAAGAAGATATCAAAATCGATTTAGAAAAAAATATCTTAACCGTTGCGGCAAAGAAAGCAGTTGAGGCAAAAGAAGGAGAGAAACTGCTTAAGCGAGAGTTTAGCTATCACGAATTTTCTCGAAACTTTAAATTACCAGAGACAATTGATACAACGGGAATCACGGCTACCTTTGAGCAAGGTATTCTAAGTCTAGTGTTGGCAAAGAAAGAAGAAGCAAAAGAGCAAGCACCGAAGAAAATCGAAATTAAGTAAATTGATAAAGGAAGTTTTTAAGCAACTTCCGTAAGAAAGTATCTAAGTGGTGAGATATTACCGCTGAAGACTGGGCACTTTGATGAATTGAAAGTAGGATGGTGGCGTATTATTAAGACAAAGCCATTCTATTTTTTAAAATTAAAATTTTTTAAAAAAAACTGTTCTCAAACAACTTCACTGAGAACGCAAAACATAAAAAAATGAATAAAGGAAATAATTGTTCTCCCCGTAAACGAAATAATAATTTAGATAATTGGATTGATAATTTTTTCAACCATAATATTGGCGATTTTATGGGCGCAGATTTCGTAAAGAATCAAGCAGCTGCTAATATCGTCGAACTACCGGATGCTTTTCGGATTGAATTGGCTGCACCAGGATTAGAGAAGACAGATTTTGACATTAAAGTCGAAAAAAATCGTTTGTCTATTGCCGTGAATAAAACGGTGGAACGATCAGCGGAAGATGGCAAATTTACCCGAAGAGAGTTTGATTTTAATACTTTCCAGAGAAGTTTTCAGTTGAGAAAGGACATCGAAATGGATCAAATTGATGCAAGTTATGAACAAGGTGTGTTGTCCTTAGTATTGCCGAAGAAAGTAAAAGAAGAAGCCGTTGAAAAACGGACCATTACCATCTCGTAGTTTTTCAAATGGATGCTCGACAATATTTGTCATGAGCATACATTTTTAATAGGGTTTTTAGGTATAATGACCAGTATTGTTCGCAATACTGGTCTTTTTTGTCTAAGCTATTTCACCTTTACAGCCGTACAATGAAGGATCGAAAAAGCAAAGTGTTCTAACATCGTTACGACTTCGTCAAAATCTTCTCCTTCGACGACAACATCCGTTAGGCTAGGTAAGTGCTGCGCAAAGTAAATATGGTTATTAGCCATTTCGAAAAGATTGCTGGCTAAGGTATGCGGGTAAGGAAAATCGGGACGCAACTCCATAATGACTTCCGCTATTTTTTCTGATAACTTTTTGTAATTCGTAAAAAATCCTTCTCTGTTTTCTTTGTCAACAGATTTGGTATGATAAGCCTTAGTGCCTTCTGCAATAATCAAGCGGTGCAAAATACTTTCGTTGACGTACTCAATGGCAGGATTTTCTTTAGAAGCGTAAGCCAACGTTCGGACGATAATTTTTAAACGGCGCTCTGGATCTTCAATATTCATGGTGTTGAAATCAATCAGATAACTCACCCATTCCCAATACCAAGAAACCAAATAGAGCAAAAGCATGTGTTTATTCTCGAAATAACGATACACAGAAGCTTCCGTAGAATTCATATGCACGGCCAGTTTCTTGAAGTTGAACGGTTCAAAACCGATCTCATCAATTAGCAGGATACTGTGTTTTAGGATACGTTGTCCTAATGCCGTTTCTTGAGGATCTCTCAAGTACAAACCCTCGTTTAAAGTTATCTTGATACCTATTGCCATATTATAGTTTATCTTCTATCCTTCAAAAATAGTAATTTATCTTTAAAAGTGTTACAACAATTTTGAGAAGTTTTTGTTTAAACTTTGATAGTATTGCTATTATTCGTTAAAGTTTTTATATTTGTGTCTTCTTATTTCAAGAATTGTATTCTTCTGAAGTATGAAAATGTATTGAAATAAATTGTTAATAGACATATCAGAGTTGTCAGGTGTTCCTCCAGAAATTCAAGATATCGTCATAAAGGAAATTAAACATGAGTCCACAACAAGAGCCGGGAATTTTTAAGAATCTGAAAAATGATTTGCCCGCATCCGTTATCGTTTTTTTAGTGGCAGTGCCGCTCTGTCTAGGAATTGCCCTTGCTTCTGGTGCTCCTTTATTTTCTGGAATTATTGCAGGTATTGTTGGTGGTATCGTTGTAGGAATCTTAAGTGGTTCGCAACTAGGTGTTAGTGGACCCGCTGCTGGTCTTGCCGTTATTGTACTAGTTGCTATTCAAGAATTAGGTGCTTTTGAAACTTTCTTGATGGCTGTAGTCATTGGGGGTGTTTTTCAACTGCTCTTAGGTTATGCGAAAGCGGGGATTATTGGATATTATTTTCCTTCTTCTGTAATTAAAGGAATGTTATCAGGTATTGGGATTATCATTATTCTTAAGCAAATTCCTCACGCCTTCGGCTACGATAAAGATTACGAAGGTAGTTTGACGTTTACACAGCCTGATGGACATAATACTTTCTCTGAGTTGTACTATATGTTTGAAGCGATTAGTCCCGGAGCAGTGATGATTACGGTGCTTTCAATGATTATTTTGGTGTTGTGGGAACAATCGTTCATGAAGAAAATCAAAGTATTTCAATTGATTCAAGGACCGTTAGTAGTGGTAGCTTTAGGTATTGCGCTAAATTTAATTTTCCAAGGTACGGATACTTTTGGCTTGAGAGCGGATCAAATTGTAGCACTTCCCGTCGCAAAAGATATTGCTGGTTTCTTCAATCAATTTACTTTTCCTGACTTTACTCAGATTTCTAATCCTGCTGTTTGGGTCACTGGTTTGACCATCGCCGTTGTCGCTAGTCTTGAAACTTTATTATGTCTGGAAGCAGCGGATAAATTAGATCCGTTGAAGCGCGTTTCTCCTGCCAATCGGGAATTAAAAGCACAAGGTGTTGGAAATATTGTTTCAGGATTAATCGGTGGTTTACCGATTACTCAAGTTATTGTACGAAGTTCTACCAATGTTCAATCTGGTGGTCGTACGAAGATGTCAGCCATTTTTCATGGTGTTATTTTATTTGCCTGTGCAATGGCAATTCCTCAGATCTTGAACTTGATCCCATTGGCAAGTTTGGCAGCGATTCTATTCCTCGTGGGTTACAAATTAGCGAAGCCTACTTTATTTAAGCAAATGTATAATTTGGGGCAATCACACTTTGTGCCTTTCGTCGTAACAATTCTAGGAATTGTATTAACAGACTTATTGACTGGAATTGGAATCGGAATGGCCGTAGCGATTTTCTACGTTCTATATAACAATTATAAGAAACCTTTCTTATTTGAATCAGATAAACATTTATCGGAAGGAAAGATTCGCTTGGAGCTAGCGGAAGATGTAACCTTTATCAATAAGGCGAGTATTCAACGTACGTTAACACAAATTCCTGACGGTTCAAAAGTAATTATTGATGCTTCAAAATCAATTAATATCGACCATGATGTAATCGAGATCATTGAAGAGTTTGAAACGAACGCTAAGTATCGAGATATTGAATTGGAAATTATTGAACGAAAACAAAAAGGAGTGTCTAACCAAGTTAAAAAAGTGGAAAATGCTTTTGCAAAGAATTCATTTTTTGCCGATGATCAGAAAAAGAGCTAGATCAAGTATATAAATGCTCCACAGATTTTTATTATTTTAGCCTTCCGCGTGGACAAATTTTAAAATGAAATTTGTCCACGCACTGGTTTATTTCTAATTAATAACTTAACTAATAACTAAATTAAAATTATGGATACGACTACTTTTTCTAGTGCAACCAAGACTAAAGGTATGATTAGCGACCCAGCGTTGGCACTTGAATTACTGAAAGCAGGTAATCAACGTTTTCTAGATGCGGCACCAGTTAATCGAGATTTGCACGCACAGGTTGGCGCAACGGCTACGGGGCAATTTCCTTTTGCTGCAATTGTTAGTTGCATTGATTCCCGCATTCCTACGGAAGTTATTTTTGATCAAGGTATCGGAGATGTATTTAACGCAAGAGTAGCAGGGAATTTTGTCAACGCAGATATTCTAGGAAGCCTAGAGTTTGCTTGTAAATTAGCAGGATCAAGAGTAATCGTCGTGATGGGACATACTTCTTGCGGTGCAGTAAAAGGTGCTTGTGACCACGCTCAACTTGGGAACCTAACCCAAATGTTAGATAAAATTATGCCTGCTGTAAATGCAATCTCAACGCCTGAAGGTACTGACCGTAGTTCTCAAAACTTAGACTTTGTCAATGAGGTTGCGGTAAAAAATGTAGAGTTGACAATCACTAGACTTAAAAGAAATAGTCCTGTCTTAAACGATATGTTTGAAGATGGAGATATTAATATCGTCGGTGCTATGTACGATGTGAAAACAGGAAAAGTAAGTTTCCTCGACTAGGTAGCAACCTAACTAAAGACTAAATAAGTAGTGTCCTTCCCCAAAGTAATTGGTAGTATTCTTGTAGCGGTTTCAGATTGCTCTCGAATACTACCGATTCATTATATTAGTACTGATGTTTAGATTAGTCCATTGCGTCTTTATTGAAAATGTGAAAGGTACACTCAAGCTGATAAGGTATTTAACTTAGCTGCATTATACCGACCAAAACGACCACGGATTATGATTAAAAAAATCTACTTAGGATTATTTTTATTTCTTTGTTCTTTTTCGTTACGGGCTCATGGCTTTCCTTTCTCTCAACAAATCTGTCATCGAAACAGGAACTTTCTTCCTTGGAATTTACAATGAGGCTTTGTTAATACTAAACGAACTTTCTTTGATCGCAATCGACTTGATGGTGCAGCAGGATACGAATTTATGCCAAGTACTTCATTACCGCTAAGACCATTTCATCAACGAGTTAATAACTTTGAGAAATAAGCTAACAACAGCGACAAGAAAAAGATAGTTTCTCCTCAAATTCTTTTGTAAAAAATATATGTTATGTTTGAACTCGCAGGGATTATTATACTTGGAATCATTGCTCAATGGCTTTCTTGGCGTACCCGAGTTCCTGCAATTCTACCCTTAATCTTGATTGGTTTGATGATTGGTCCTCTTTCTACTCTATTCACTGCGGATGGAAGTAAATTGATTGAGCCCATTTATCAACAAGCTACTTCTAAAGGATTATTCCCTCCTGGCGCTTCTTTGTTTTACTTTGTTTCCTTAGCCATCGGTATTATCTTATTTGAAGGAGGTTTAACCTTGAAATTGAAAGAAGTGCGAGATGTTGGTCCGGCCATTGTACGGTTGATCACCGTTGGTTCTTTGATTACCTTTCTCGGAGCAGGAATGGCTACGCACTATATCATGTCTCTACCTTGGGATATTTCTTTTCTTTTTGGAGCGTTGATTATTGTGACGGGACCAACGGTGATTGCTCCTATTCTTCGCAATTTACCACTCAATAAAAATGTTACCGCCGTCTTGAAATGGGAAGGTATTTTAATTGATCCAATTGGTGCTCTCGTCGCCGTTTTAGTATTCGATTTTATTTTACTGGGTGGCTTTGAAGGAGAAAGTTTGGCACATACCCTTATTCTTTTTGCGAGGATCATCATTACTGGAACCGCTTTAGGAATAGGCTCGGCTTATCTTATCCGTTTCTTGATCGTAAAAAATCAAGTCCCACATTATTTACTCAACGTATTTTCTCTAGCGATGGTATTACTCGTCTTTATCTTATCGGATGTCCTAGCTACAGAGTCTGGTCTATTGGCGGTCGTAGTAATGGGAATGACAATGGCGAATATTCACGTACCTAGAATCAACGAAATTTTATCTTTCAAGGAATCGATTAGTATTTTACTCATTTCAATTCTGTTTATTTTGCTTTCCGCAAATATGGACATGGAGCATTTACTTTTGTTGACTAATCCTCGTTGCTTGATGCTTTTTTTATTGATCGTTTTTGTCTTACGACCATTAGCAGTGTTCATGAGTACCGGAAATTCTAGTTTGGAAACACGGGAAAAACTATTCATCAGTTGGGTCGGTCCTCGCGGGATTGTTGCGGCGGGTGTTGCCTCCCTTTTTGGTCTTAAGTTATTAGAGAAAAATGTACCTGGTGCGGAATATTTAACACCACTCGTTTTTATGGTGGTACTTGGTACTGTTTTACTCAATGCTACCACGGCTCGATTTGTCGCCAAAAAATTAAAGGTTAACCTAGAAGCTTCCGACGGTGTTTTGATTATCGGTGCGAATCTTGCTGCGCGAATTATCGCAAAATTTTTACACGATCGAGGTCGCCACGTTGAACTTATTGATAGCAACGAAGAGAGCGTAAATAAAGCACTTAAAATGGGTTTGAAAGCTTCTGTTGGTAGTATTTACCAGGATGATCTTTCCCAAAATATCGACTTATTAGATGTTGGTTATTTACTGAGTCTGACGAGTAGTCAAGGGATTAATGCCTACGCCGTAGATCGCTTTCGGGAGGATTTTGGTGAAAATGGAACCTTTCGATTATTGACTTCAGACGAAGTAAACCTAGTGAAAGATCAACTACCCGCCGTAGCCGCATTTTCTAGAGGTGTTGATTTTATTAATTTAAATGAATTGGCTAGAGATAAACCCAATATTTATAGTTTGGTGATCAAATCCAAAACACATTTTGACAACTTACTCTCTATCGTCAACAAACCACATATTTCAGTCCCTTTGTTTCTTCAAAAACAGAATGGGACACTAGAAATCTTGCCAGCGCATCACGAAACGATTTCGGTTGAGATAGGCGATCAGATTATTTATATGGGCGAAGAATTGACAGGGATTAAATCTCCCGAAGAATGGAATGATGAAATCTTAGCTTAAAAATTTGCAAAGAAACAGATAAGAAAAAATGCCTTTGAAACCATGAGTCTCAAAGGCATTTTTATTTTTTAGATACTAAACGCGTTGCTTAGATTTTTTTAATCTTCAATTTCCGACCAGGAATCGGTAAATGCTTTTTTGTAATATTGTTAAGCTGCATAATATCTTTTACGGTTACGCCGTGAAACTTATCCGCAATTTCAACTAAGGTTTCTCGTCGTTGAATTTGATAAAAAAGATATTGCTCTGGTGCAAAAGCTTTAAGGTTCAACGTCGTTTTTGTCTTTTGCTTTTTTCTTGCATTCCGTTGTTGGTATCGTTTATAGCTGGTTTTGTAATCCGTCGTCATTGGTTTTTCACTAACCGAAGGCGCTATGGGCAAAGCTGGTATACTAGGAAAACTTTCAAGCCGCTTAACCGTAATTTTTTCTCTGGGTAAGTAAACATATAGCAATTGTCCTTCGTGTAAGAATACCGTCGATAATCTATTCCAAGCTAAAATATCTTGTGTGGTACAATGAAACAATTTTGCTAAACCTTCAATCCGATCTCCTTTTCTTACCGTGTAGTTCGATTTGATGTAATCTCCGGCGGGAGGAGGAGGTAATAAACCACGTTCATTAGCGAGTCGCTGATTGTGATTGGGTGCTTGAATGGGTGTTTCCAACAAATTATAAACCACTGGTTTGTCTGGACGTCCTAAGTATTGGTGCATGGCCAACATACCATTTTGGGGGAGAATTAAAAAATTACCCCGTTGATTTGCCAGTAAAACACTCTTTTTATAAGAAGGATTTAGTAAGGCAATTCGATCTACAGATACACCTGTAATCGCTGAAATTTGATCAAACGTAAATTTTTGATAAACTTTTGTCGTCGCCGTCATCTGCAAATCTAAGGCAGGATAAAGCGGTACTAAATTATGCATTTGGTAATACTGCATAATATAAGTAGCTGCAATATAAGCTGGCACGTAGTTCCTTGTTTCTCTTGGTAAATATTTTCTGATGCGCCAAAAGTTTTTACTCTTACCTCGCTTAATCGCTCGGTTAACTCTTCCTGGTCCACCGTTATAAGCCGCTAAAGCTAATTCCCAGTTTCCGTAACGATCAAATAATTGTTTGAGGTAACGCATCGCCGCATCGGTAGATTTGTGTGGATCTCTTCTTTCATCTACAAACCGATTAATCTTCAAGCCCTTTTCTCGACCCGTTGGCGGCATAAATTGCCATAAACCAGCAGCACCAGAACGAGAAGTTGCTTTCGGATCTAAGGCGGATTCTACCACTGAAAGATATTTCAAATCCATCGGCATATTCTTCTTCAGCATAATTTCTTCCATAATCGGAAAATACATTACTGCCCGACCCAACATCGCTTCGGTGCGATCTCGTTTTCTAACGGTATAGGTATTGACATAACTCCTAACAATCGCATCAAAGCGAGCAGGAACGATAGCGTTGATAATTTGATTCAGGCGAAGCTTCACTTCTTGATCGGTATAACTAGGTATGGTGTAACTAGCGTAGGGAGAGCGAGGACTTTGAGCATTAACAGCAAGACTTGCTAAAATGCTAATTAGTAAGATAAAAAATCTAGGTTTCATAAAAGTGTTTGTTAGACTACAACGACTAAAAATACAGATTTTAGTTTAAAAAAAATAAACTTGCTTAAGATAGTTTTTAAACAAGGTCAATTTAAACACACGTTAAGTGTAAACGCACTGATGGAAAGAATTGTGCTTAAAACGACCAAAGATAGGAATCATTATATCAATAACTGTTCCAGTAGGTCTGTTTAACAGTATTTTATGGGTTAAAATATTTTAGGATATGTGTAATTGCTAATATGCTCTCGTTTGCGGAGTAGTAGGAACAGTCTTAGTGAGTTTTATGGGTAGCCAACACTTTTTTTGGATTTGGGTCAAGCATTGGTAATTGAGATAAAATTGTATTCTCTACGCCAATAGTGGGCAAAACAAGATTATAGCCTTCTTTACTCGGCGGAATAATTTGTTTTTTGAACGCAGGGTTAAGCGTTGCAATTAAGCTTTCAGGAATGCCTGTTTCTTCAGATAATAAAGCAAATGATCGTCGCTTAAAAATTTTAGTTACACCAGTAATTTGTAAGTTATAATCTGGATAAGCAGGACGAATATCGTGAAAGTAATAATTGTTCATCACGTAGAAGGCAGCAATATATCTCGGCACGTATTGTCGAGTTTCTTTTGGTAAGTGCTTACGGATTTTCCAAAAATCTCGACTACCTACTTTTTTCATCGCGTCTTCTACTTTCCCTGGACCACAATTGTAGGCAGCTAGCGCAAGTTCCCATTGACCATATGCTTTGTGCAAATGTGCTAAATACTTCAACGCGGCTTCGGTCGCTTTGTAAGGATCGTAACGCTCGTCAACGTAATTATTAATTTTTAAACCATAAGCTTTTCCCGTAAAGGGCATAAACTGCCATAAACCTGCTGCACCAGCATGAGATTTGGCCTTAGGTTTCAAAGCAGATTCAATAATGCTCAATGCTTTTAAACCCGGTGGTAAATTATGTTTTTTGATATAATAGTCGAAAATCGGAAAATAGATAGCTGACCTTCCCAGAATAGCTTCTGTATTTGCCCTTCCTCCCCGAACATAATAACCGATGTAACGTTTGACATTTTTAGTCAAAATCGGCTTCACAGGACAGTTACTTGCCTTTAATCTCGCCTTTAAATCTTTAGTGCTATACTTTGGACCCCGCTTAGTTGAACGTACCATAACAGTCGCCATTTCGGCAAAATCACCAATCGGAGGTGCTGCGGGTAGGGTGAAAATGGAAAGTAAGAAAATTGCCAACGGCAACAATGCTTTGAAGTTCATGGATTATTTTTTGAAAATAGCCTGCAAAGCTATCAACATAAGTTGTAATAAGCAATCTTGTACGAAGAATAAATTATTTTAAATCATCGTTAAGACTTGCTTCATATTAAAAAAAAAAACAGCTTATAAGCTTAATATAAACCTATAAAATGAAGTATTATTTTATTTTACAATGTATTGCGACTGCTGCCAAATCAAACTTTACTTAGGGATAACTTATTGTGAACCGTTGCCTAAAATTGTACTTTTTGTTGCTTAAAGTATACCAAATAGGCACTCAAGCTAGGTCTATCAAGGCTTTTTAAAACAGTTAGGGAGTCATTTAGTATACCTCATGCCTCACAATTAGCTTAGGTTTTGTGTTATTGTATTCGCAAAACTCAGTAGATTTTTTTCTGTGAATTTAGCAGACATCAACTGTATCCCAAATGGTATGCCGTTTTTGTTTTTTCCGAGCGGAAAGGCAATTGCTGGCATTCCCGTTAGATTGGCCAGTACTGTATAAATATCTGAAAGGTAAACTTCTACTGGATTATCCTGCTTTGCACCAATTTTCCAAGCGACGGAAGGCGTTACGGGCATTATAATAAAATCATAATCTTCTAAAACCTCTATAATGCGCTGCTGGATTAAGCGTCTCGCCTGTTGGGCTTTCTTAAAATAGGCATCATAATATCCGACACTCAAGACAAAAGTCCCTAGCATGATTCTTCTCTTTACTTCTTCTCCGAAACCTTCCGTGCGTGATTTACGATAATGCTCCTCCAAACTTGTCGCCGTTTCTGTGCGGTGACCATAACGAACACCATCATATCTAGAAAGATTTGAAGAAGCTTCTGCCATAGTGAGTACGTAATAACTAGGAACTAAATAAGCCAAGTATTCAAAATCAACTGCTTCTACTTGATGTCCTGCGCTTCGTAATTCTTCGATGAAGTGGAAGCTCTGCTTTTTGATTTCAGGATCTAAACCCTTGTGCTGCATAGCTTCTTCAATGTAGGCAACCTTAGCCCTTCCCGAAAATGTTAAGTGTTGAGAATAAGCAGGTACCGCTTCCGCTGAAACGGTACTGTCAAATTCATCCGCACCAGCCATGACTTCTAGCAAAATTGCGGTATCCGCAACGCTATTTGCCAGGATACCAATTTGATCAAAAGAAGAAGCGTATGCTAATAAGCCGTAGCGGGAAATCCTACCATAACTGGGTTTCATGCCAACCAATCCACAAAAACTAGCAGGTTGTCTAACCGAACCGCCTGTATCGGAGCCCAAAGCTGCCAGACAAGTATCTGCTTGCACCGAAACGGCTGATCCACCCGAAGAACCTCCTGGAACTCGCGTTGGATCTATCGCATTACGGGTAGGACCGTAATAAGAGTTTTCGTTGGTAGAACCCATTGCAAATTCATCACAATTGGTACGACCAATAATGATGGCATCGGCGGCTAAAATTCTTTCGATTGCCGTCGCTGAGAAGGAAGACGTGAAATTATGTAGCATTTTGGAACCTGCACTAAGCTTATGATCCTTGTAGCAAAGTACATCTTTAATGGAAACGACCATTCCGAACAAAGGACCGACAGACATTGGATCTTCTTGGTATTTTTGATCTAAAGCTTTAGCGCGAGCACGGGCTTCTTCGGCATAAGTCTCGACGTAAATGTTCAAAGACAATTGCTGTTCAATCTGTGTTAGGTAGTAATCGACTAATTTTTCACAACTAGTCGAACCTGCTTTAAGTTCTGATTGAATCGCTTGTAAGTTTGAATACTTAGGCATTTGCTTCCGTTGAGGTTTTAATTTGCTCAATAATCGTGGCTAGACTTAATTGTTCCTGCTCGCCAGAAGTCATATCTTTTAACGAGAGTAGCTCTTTTTCCATTTCTTCCGAGCCAATAACGATCGTGTAAGCCACCTTGCGATCATTGGC
>JBGCFY010000254.1:0-6398 GCA_045110315.1 Saprospiraceae bacterium | reverse complement strand
AATGCGCTATTTCACCCATTCGCAAATTTACAGCCCCTTTAGTAATAAATTTTTGACTGTTATTAACCACTTTTCCTCTTGTATTGCTTCTAATTCTCGCTTATCTTACCAAATGCCTTTGCAGTGATTACAATAATCAATTACTACATTGTTATCCCGAGCATGCTCTGCTTTTTTCATCAATTCTTTGCTTAGGAAGGCTTTGAGTAACGAAAAGACTGGTCAAAAGATGATGCAAGTTAATAAGTAAAATAATTTGTATTGGTACTTAGATTTCTGGCAGTAAACAATTAATTCCAAACTTCAATTATAATCACTTTCTTCCTGCTTTTATTTTGTTTCTTCTTCGCGTTGCGCTTGGCAATGCTTCGTACCATTTATCTAAAAAAATAAAAATCTCCAAAAGCTAAGCTTGCCTTAATCCACTTTGGTAAAGTGCTAACCAAATCTTGAGGCTTATCCCAAGTTAGTAATATTTTTTAATCTTTAGAAAATCTAAAATCCCAAAGAGATACTTACTAAATATGAAGCTTAGAAGACCAGAAAACACAATGCTAACAACGATTGGTTTTGAGATATTTCCCAATAGCATATTTTGGCTTTTCAATAAAAGGAAAGCAATTATTCCAGGGACATAAAACAAGCAAAATGGAATTCTGAAGAAAGGACTTAAGGCATAAACTCTTTTTTTAAAGTAATAACTTAATACAATTCCAAGTATAATCAATACAGACATTAGGATGCCAAGTAAAGCCATTGAGAGCGTAAAGACTTCATTTCCCCACCATTCTATCATTAGTTTGATGCAAAAAATATTGATTAACAATGCGCCAATATAATAAGGTGCTAAGATTATTCCCACGGTCTCGTTTTTTAATTTTCTATTTGATTATTTATCGTATGCGTTAACCGCATCAACAACTTCTAAGCAATTTACTAAACTCAATATTCGATCCTAAAATTACAAATTTTGGCAGATCAATTATTTTGGCACCTTAGATTCAGTAGCGCCTTCCTTTCTCCACGACAAAACCCAGACACTTCCAACGTACCAAATTCCCCCGTCCATCTAACGGCTCTTTAACAATTATAGCTTCTTTCCAATCCAATATCTCAAACCCAATTCCTTTTAAAATAGTTGATAATTTGCTGGGCGGAGAATAAGTCTTCCAATGTTCTGCTTTCTTAAAATTTAGTGGAGAGATAACGATTAACTTTCCTGTTGGTCTCAAAACGCGATACATTTCTTCCAAAGCTTTCATTGGATCTTCTAATCGGTCAAGCAAAAAACTACTCACGACCAACTGTTGACTGTTTTCTGCAAAAGGTAATTTTTCAGCTTTAGCCAAACCAAACTTTAAGTTATCCAATTGTTCTCCTTTTTGGGATTGTTGATCTAATCCTTTATTCCTCAAGTCAATCAAAACCGCTTGACCGTCTACCCAAAATTCATTCGCCCGTTTTAGCATTTGATAACTATAATCAATCCCCCAACAGTTTGACAATGGATAATCTTTTGCCAAGGTAGCAATCCACCTCCCCACCCCACAACCGATTTCTAAAATATTGATTTCCGTTGTTTTGGGATAATGCTTTTCCGCAAAATCAAAGATTGGTTGAAACGGGTAGCTTCCCCATGATTGATCTGCGAGGTGTAGCGCGGATTGTCGAACGACCATTTCGTGATAACGTTCATAAATATCTTGCTGAAATTCGAATGCTGTTTTTTGATAAAAAAAGGGAATTCCTTTTCGATGGTAGGTGAATGGTTGCATTGTTGTTTTTATTAACGTTTTTTTTTGGGAAGGTGAAAAATACAATTTAATTGCTACTTAGTTTTTCCAATAATGAATGACTGAGTTTTAGCATCAATTTCCTTACCATTTGGATAATAGTAGGCTACAATCCCTATCAACTAATTCTTAAAATTGCTTTTTCTTTACCCGTTAATTTTGCAAACTTAGTTTCCAATAATTTTGTCGCTCCCCCATTTCCACAAAAGTCTGGTTCAATGGGTTGCTTGCGATTGATTTCCGTTAATTTTTCTAAATATTCGCTGGGGGAAAAGGCAAGTCCATCGTAAATAAAATTGACCGGCACTTTGGTTTTATTGAGGTTTGCTTGAAATGTGTCAGCCATATTTTGTAAATATATACAAATAAGATAGTCATGAAAAAAAAGTCACCCCGAATATCAGATCTAGTAGCTGACGAAAACTTACGAGAACAATTAAAAAAAACCTCGTTTCGTGACTAAAAAAACACCATTTACCAAAGCCCCAGCGAGGCGAAACCTTAGTAAAATAATACCACAAGTACATTAAAGCGCCGTAGGTGCGATACCTCAAAAACGATTTCTCAATCCTTCTTTCCTAGCAGAAAAAATATAGTAAAATGTAGTAAACCGCATTGCTATAGACACAACAATGCGGTTTAAAAAATACCATATCCATCAATTTAGTATCACAAACAAACTAAGTAAAATTCGAAACCTTAGCTTCTAATTCCTCAAGACGCGAATCATCTGAGTTTTTGTTTTTACAAAATAAACCCCAACGGGCAACTGAGAAATGTCAATCGAACAAGAACGATCCGTTACATCAAGAATAGAAATGGAAGAAGAAACTTCTCTTCCCGCCTCATCAAAAATTGCTAAAACTTGAATTTCAGTTTTCGCTCCTTCAATGGTAATCTGACTATTTGATGGATTTGGATACACACGAACGATGGCATCAGCAGTAATCGTGACAACTTCTACTGGCGAATAAGCATACTTCGCATCCAAGTCAACTTGCTTCAAGCGATAATAAGAAATACCGCTGTAAGGTTTTTTATCTACCAGCGAATAACTCTGAGCGATCGTTGAGTTTCCACGTCCAGCTACTTTTTCTATTTCTTCCCAATTGTCTCCATCCATAGATCGTTGGATACTGAAATAATCATTGTTAATTTCGGAGGCAGTTTTCCAATTCAATTTGACGATGCGGTTATCAACTGCTTGTGCTGTAAACTTGGTTAATTCAACCGGTAAGGCACCTGCTTGAACTGTATACATAAAACGGTAAGTTTCGGAATTGTCTCCCGTGGCACCTTCCGCAAATACTTTGAAATAGATTTTTGTTCCCGCAACTTGATTTGGAATAGGCGCATCTGACACCCAAGTATTTCCACTGGTATTAGACATGGTAATTTGATTGCCCAAAGCATTGCTATTTTGAGACCATTCTAAATAAACACTATTTAAGGTTCCTGCGTATTCAATGACCGAGGTGACGTATTGATCGATATTTGCTTTTGGCAGAGTTTCGGTAGGTTGGTCGGTGATACTCGTCAAATTGATGGAAGGATAAGTGCTGCGTCCTAATAAATTAACTTCCCCCAATCCTCTTCCCCAAGTCCCTGCGCGCAAGGTGTTGCTGCCATAGTTTATTTCCAATTCTTCCACTGCTACGTTCGGCAAATCAGTATTGTAAAGCGACCAGGTATTAGCCGCCATGGTTTTGGTGTAAACGCCTAACTCCGAACCAAGGTAAATATTCTTATCCGTCGTATGATCAATAACTGCGGTGTGAATTGGCAGATTTCCTAAATTGCTGGTGATGTTTGTCCAAGTTGCGCCGCCATCCGTTGTGAGAAAAACTTTGTTGCCATCATTTTGGTAGCGAGCGTAAGTAACAATCATCGTATTATCGTCCTGTGGATCAAAAGCAATATCTTGAATCGTTGCGTTGGGCAAAGTATTTTGAATATCAGAAAAAGTTGCGCCGCCGTCGGTTGATTTCTCAATATCCTGACCTCTTGAAACGACAACAATATCTGAGTTGTTTTCTGCAATTGCAGCTTGACTGATCGTTCCCGAAAAAGAAGGAGAACCTTTCAAGGTCCAAGAAGTACCAAAGTCATTACTCACGTGAACATTCTTGCTAAAACTATAAACTTGCATTTGATCACTCGGCGAATAAGCGAAAGGTGCTTCCCACGCCGCATTACCACTTCCAGATTGCCCCGAAGGAGAGATATTACCGCCCGTTTGTCCGCCGTCTCTCGTTCGTCTGCGACCGCCATATTGCCAACTGGTAATCATCCAGTCGTCGTTCAAAGGATGGATAATACCTTCCATGCCATCGGCACCATAAAATTCAATCCAGCCACTTTCGTGGTAAATAGAAGTTCCATTATCCTGCGAACCCAAGATCGTTCTATCTCGATTAGATTGGCTTACGCCCAATTTGTAATTTTCTCGAATGGCTGTTCCTTGGCTTAAGTATTCCCAAGTTGATCCATCGTCCGTACTTTTACATAAAAAACCATCCGTACCGATGTAAAAATTACCATTAATACTTTTCGCTACTCGAAGGTCAGCGTGTACGTAAGCAAAAGTATTTTCAAAATTTTGTTGGTAATTGCCGTTGCCATGTTGATTAACCCAGAGTCCCCACCATGCAGTTTGTGTAAAAGAGCTGGCTTCATTTTTACTGGTAAACATATCAATGTTGCCATAAATCATATTGCTTTGATCCATATCGTTTACCGCAAAGCCACTTCCACTACCATCCGAGGAAAGCATTGTAAAATTTAAGCCTTTATTTGTTGATTTCCAAGTACCATTATTTGAAGAGAAGTAAACACAGTCGGGACAATCTGGCGTAGTAGAAATGAGACCTCTACGGTCACCATTGGAAGGAATTTGTGCGGAAGCAGACCAAGTAGCGCCTTGATCATTAGAATACCAAACATAATTTCGATCATTCGTAGAATCATCAATTAAATAAATCGTATTAGGGTCCGTTGGATGAAAAGCCATATTGGTGACATCCGCAGAAGTAATTAAATCGTCCCAAGTTTGAAGGTTATCCGTTGATCGGTAAAGCCCCGATTCTGTTCCGATAAAAATCAAATTAGGAATCGTAGGATGATATCTTACGGTGTAAACTCTAAAGTTAGATCCTAAACCGCCTACACCCAAATTTGTAGGATTGAAAGCCGTTTGCGCCCAAGTTGCTCCGCCATCAAGGGAACGATAGACGCCGTGCGAGCGACTATTTTCTGCATTTTGCACATTAATCAAAATAACCTGATTATCCGCGGGAGATACTCCGATCGTATTCACACCACTAGCGACTAACTTATCGGTCGTTCCTCCAGTCCAGTTAGCACCGCCATCCGTCGTTTTCCAAAAACCACCACTTCGCGATCCTAAATAAATGATATCTTCATCGCTCGGATCTACGTATAAATCTTCTACTCGTCCTAAGCCAGCCGAGTATTGCCCCGTGATATTAGTGATTTCGCCTGGTCCAAGTTCGACCCAACTATCAGCGTTTAGATTCAGACCACTTCTATTTCGCAAGAACTCATTATAAGCGGTTACTTTAAAATAAGGATCGACATTATCTCTTCGACCACTTGGATAATATTTGTATTCGTTGTTATTTTTCCAACGTTGATAGCCTTTCCAGCCCGAGCCTTTCGCCGTGATATCAATATCTGCAAAATAACGCTCTGCGGCTTCGCAGACATCATAGAAATTAATTGATGGATCTTTGATCATCTCTTTGTAAGAGGACTGAGCGGACAAGGAGAAAAGAAAGGTAATATTTAAAATAAGAATTGTAAAAAACCTCATGGTGTGTTGTATTTTTTTTTGTATATGGGGAGATACAAATATAACTAATATTATTGATTTGAAGTGGTTCGGAAAGTTCTAATCCACGACCAACTCGTGTTTTAGTTTTTAAACTAAAGTGTTAATTATGAAACTGCGAAATGTCGATAACCATGGATTTTAAATAAAAAAGGAATTAATTCCCTCTGATGAATAAATTATTTCGAGGGAGATTCTAAAGTAAACAGCGTTTTTTAGGATTCTTTAAATCGCAACCAATTTACCCGAATCAAAAGCCCACTCTATCGAATAACCCTGCCGGAGCTTCCTCCACTATTAGTACTCGTTTTTTTTATTCAAAAGTTCTTTATATATTTGTAACCATTGTATAAGGTTGCGTAAGGTGGTTATGTATTTAAAAATTCTAATTTATGGCTAAGAAAAAATATTATTCCTTATCCGAAGCTTCTAAAATCCTTGGTAAAAGCAAAGAGACCTTAAGAAGGTGGGATAGAGATGGGAAATTATCCGCAATTAGGGAACCGATAAGCAATTATAGAGTGTACAAAAAAGAACAATTAAACTTATTTAACGATTTTTTGATGAATAATGTAGAAGACGAAGTTGACAATTTTGTAAAACCAATCCAACAATTCTCCGTACTGGAATTATTTGCTGGAGCGGGAGGATTAGCAATAGGGTTAGAGCAATCTGGAATCAAGTGTGTAGCCTTAAATGAAGTGGATAAATGGGCGTGTAGTACTTTGCGGGAAAATAGACCTAATTGGAATGTT
>JBGCFY010000253.1:0-16143 GCA_045110315.1 Saprospiraceae bacterium | reverse complement strand
TCATTATTAATATCTCCAGTATCAGATCCCATACTTAATTGGGTAATGTGTTTTAGTTTTTGATTGATTACATTGGTAAAAGTTCCATCGCCATTGTTATAATACATAAAGTCTGGCTCTGCATAGTCAAATTGACCGGACTCGTGCCAAGCGTTTGCTAATTCTAAAGCGTTTAATTTTGAAGTAGGAAGTACTGAAATATGAAAAAGTAACGGATCAAATTCGTTACGAGTATCAACCACTACTTCAAATTTATCCATTGCTTGATTGAAGCTCGCCATGTCTTTATTACTTTTCAGTCGAACAAGAATTTTTTCTTGGATACCATGTAAGGTACCATCTTGGTGAGCTAAAAAAGCGTTGGCATAAATAATTTTCGGATGTTTTTGTAAACGTTTTAGTAAAGCAGCAACTTCCTGATTATTGTTGATTCCATTTAGGTTGACTAGGGTTACTTCTGGTGCTGGCAGCAGCATCGTTCTTTCCAGTTTTTCGAGTTTTGCTTCGGAATTTAAGACTTGTTGTTGCATCTCAAGGGAAGTACCTTCTTCAAATTTTACAATAATTTTTTCTGTAGAAACTTGAAGGAAAGTCTTGCCTTCTGGCGAATAATAAAAATTGGTTTGTGCAAAAATAGTTTGACTCAAAAATAGGCAGCATACAATTCCCAGTAGCTGGGTTAATGATCGAAAAATTTTCATATAATTATTATTTTTTAGAGTGAAATGGTTAAATTATTTTAATGCGTTCAGCCCAAAGCATATAAGCACAGTTACAACATGAGCTGTATGCTGGCGGCGTAGTTGTACAGACAACAGTGCTGCTGCTTTTGCAGAGATTAGTTGATGATTAAAAGGGAATTACTATAAGTGCCTATGCCGTTTAGACCTAAGCCTAAAAATGGTAAGCAAATGTAGTTTTGTCCGTGAGCGAACTCACGGGATTGGATTGGATTTATATAATTTTAATGGATTTTTTTCTTTGTGGTTGCGTAAAGTGGTTTTTGAGAAGCTACTAGAATAATAGTCTATTCATAAAGCATTTTAATCAGTAATCAAGTAGTTTTCAGAATTAAATTAGCTAAAACTTTGAAAGTTTCCTAAGCTTTTATTTCGTTAAAAAGATTCGCCAATGCTCCGGCATTGTCTACGTTTTTTGCCTCGTTTAAGCTCAAAATTCTTTTCGACTTATTGTAAACTCAATTTCCGCGAACTACTTAAGTCCCAATACAAATTATTAAGTATCTTGTGCTACAAATATATTATTATTTTTAATAAAAACAAATTCAGGATAAGTTTTATATTGTAATAATTGATAATGCAATAAAAAAAATTGGTTAATTTGAAAAAATAAGAAATTAAAACCATGAAAAATACGATCTCTGGGATAATACTATTTGCAGCTTTACTCTTGTTACTGACTAATTGTGGAGACCGCAAAGGTTTACGCGATAGCAAAAATGGAATCAAGAGCCATCGATTAGCTTTTTACAACGTAGAAAATTTATTTGATCTTGTAGATGATCCTACGCCAGGAGATGATGAGTTTACTGCTGCGGGAAAGAAGAAGTGGGACTTGGAAAGATATCAAGCCAAACTAAGTAATTTGAGTAAAGTCGTACGAGCGATGCAGTTTCCTGAAATCTTGGGCGTATGTGAAGTAGAAAATGCTACCGTGCTTCGAGACCTCGCTTCCAATAAAGTTTTAGCAGGGCATGATTATCAAGTTGTACACTTTGAGTCTCCAGATTATCGGGGGATTGATGTCGCTTTATTATATAAAAAAGCAAGTTTTGAATTACTCGCTTCTAATCAAATTCCAATTCATTTCCCCAAAGCCATCGTAGAAAATTATACTACCCGCGATATTCTTCACGTACGCGGCGTATTCCTCAAAAAAGATACCTTCGATATTTTTGTTAATCACTGGCCATCGCGGAGAGGTGGTTTGAAAGAAAGTGAACCTAAAAGACTGTTTGTAGCCGAACAGCTTTCGATGACGATGCAAGCTATTCAACGCAAATATCCCAATCGCTCTTTTATTGTCATGGGAGATTTTAATGACGAAAGTAACAACAATAGTTTATTGACATTAAGTAAAAATGAGTATTTAGATTTGCACAATTGCAGTGCAAGTTTAGACGAAAAAGGTATGGGAACTTATAATTATCGAGGCAGTTGGAATATGCTAGATCAAATTTTAGTTTCTCAAAAACTTACAAAAGCAGGTGCTCGGACGCAAGTTGGCGAACAGGTTGTTTTCCGACAAGAATGGCTGATGTACAACGATCCAAAGAATGGACCTAAACCAAATCGGACTTACGGCGGACCTAACTATTACGGAGGCTACAGCGATCATTTACCGGTTTATGTAGAGTTGAGTTATTCAAAATAGAGTAAGAGAATACGAAAATGAAGTTTTTATACTAGTTGAAGGATTTCTATGAAAAAAGCCTAGCGACCACTCTGCGGTTCTGATTGATTCATCGAAATTTATTCGAGTACTTATAAGGTCGTGTTGTTTATGTAGGAACTCAGTCTTATGACTTTTTTATTTTTTCTCAAATTGCAGGGAGGCAAATCCTGTACGAATTATTGTATCAAATAACTTCCCTATTTTCGCAAAACCAAATCGACTCGACGGCTACGTTTTTCCTTATCTTTATCTCCAGCAATAGCGCCTTTACCTTCGCTGCGCACGATACTATTGGTTACACCTTGTGCGCTAAGATAATCAACGATGGCTTGCGCTCGTTTTTCGGATAGCTTTTGGTTGTACGCAGCATCTCCCGACTGATCAGCGTAGCCAACAACCTCTACTTTCCAAACCGCCTCTTTTTTGAGTAGATCTGCCATGGAGTTGAGTTGAAAAGCTGTATTTTTAGAGATTTCATAAGAATCAAATTCAAAGAAGAATTGAATTCTTTTTTCGATTACGGTATGTCCTTTGGAGACAAGTTTAGGTTTAGGTTCTTCGCTAATTTCGTTTTTGGGTTGTAGTGGAATCATTACTTTAATTGGCGTCGTATTATCTTGGGACATTAAGTAATTTGCTTCGATGTAATCTTCAAATCCTTCTATGTTGACTTGAAAAGAATAAGCCTTATTCCCGGGAACGCATAAGAAAAACCAGCCATTTTCATCGGACTGCATCGTCCATTTATTTTTATCTCTACCAATAGTGACTTCACCGGAAATTGGTTCTTGAGTCGTTTCGTTAAAAACGTAGCCCTCTAAGTGTACCGTTGGTGCGGGTTGCAGGTCGGTGGGCAAATCGAAAGAATAAATATCGAGTCCACCTTTGCCGCCACCACGAGCAGAAGAAAAATAAGCAGATTCCCCATCTCCTTGCAAGTAGAAACCTAACTCTTTTGCAGGAGAATTAATGGGATAACCCATATTTACGGCTTTGCCCCAGCGCCCGTTGACTTTACGGGAAATAAACAAATCGCCATCTCCTTGCCCTGAATGTCCCGTAGAAGAAAAGTAAAGCGTATTGCCATCACTGGAGATAAAAGGTGCTTCTTCGTCTCCTGCGGTATTCACCGCATTTCCTAAATTTTCTGCGGCACTCCATTCGTCATTAGTTTGCAAGTAACTCACCCAAATATCGGCACCTCCCAAGCCCCCTTCGCGGGAACTCGCAAAATACAGCGATTTACCATCGCAACTAATCGAAGGTTGAGAATCCCAATAGTGAGAATTCAGTTGCCCCTCTACCCTAGTCACCTCACCAATTTCACCATTTCTAACCGCTGCGCGATAAATATCGCAACCGCCTTCTGTATCAGCTCGTTGGCAACCCGCAAAGTAAAAAGCCTTACCGTGGGCTTCAAATTTTGCCATTCCTTCGTTTTCTTTGGTGTTGAGTTTATTGCTAAAATATTTTGCTTTCGCCCATTCCATTCCTTTGAGTTTGCTCACCATCACATTTTCGTCACGGTGTTTTTCCTTACGAGTAAAGACTAAGTGCTGCCCGTCGTTGGTAATGGTCGGTAAATAATCATCTTCGATCGAATTGATCTTATCGCCTTCCCAACGTACCTTAACTGGAGAAGACGTATCCATATTTTGAATAAAGGCTAGGTTTTCTTCCCGTTCGGGCAATAGTAATTCGTAGTTGATTTCGAGACCTGATTCTTTAGCTTTATTGGCATAAGCCTTTCCCTTCATTTCTTTAAACTTTCGATAATAGTAGCTCGCTTTATCCATGGTCGCTAATTTGAAATGAGCTTCTCCACATTCAAAAAAAGCAGCTCTGGATAATTTTGGGTCCATATCAAAAGAATGCTCATAAGCAGTAATAGCCGCTTCGTACAAGCCTAATTCCATATTCACGGTGCCTAATTCTCGGTAAGCTACGGCGAAGTTATCTTTTAATTTAATGGTATGTTCTAGCTGCTTTTTGGCTAGTTTGTAGCGTCCATCGTTTACTAGCGCTTGTGCGGCGCGCAGGGACTTTTTAGCATTGGTGGTTTCGTACAATTCTACCGCCGTCTGTGCTGTCAAGGACAAGCTAAAAAGTAAGAGGAATGGTAAAAATATAACTTTCATATGTTCGGAACTAAATCAGGGGATTAATTTGTAATCTGGGATTTAAATACATTGTAACATAAATACTTTCTATCGTAACTTTTAAAAAACAAAGATACAATCTTTACGTAAAACTTGTACTAAGAAATGGAGTAAATGGAAGGGTTTACCTGAGTTGGTTAGCCGGAATTTAAGCTGTCTTTATATAGCTTGATACTGCAAAAATTTTGCCAATTGAGTATTTAAAAGCTTTACTTATTCGTTTTTATTAATTTTTCAGTCCGTAGATGATTAGTAGTGTGTCGAATAGTCGCAAAATTGACCTCGAAATTGAGGTGTTTTGCTTAAACGGTAGTGGGGTTTTCTGTTAAAATGGTTATTTTTTCGCTTAAAGCTATAATATCATTTCTTAAAAGTCATTAACTTTCTCCCCCATTTACTTAAGACTACCAAGATCCATATTAACTCCGTCGGTAGGACTCATTCGGCGGAAGTCCACCTCTAATTGGAAACGTTTGTTGAGGGAATGTACGACTGGACCAATCATCATTTCCATCAAGGTTTTGGCTTGTTCTTTTGATTTCTCCATGATGTCACTTTCGAGGGCTTCTCTTCGGAATTCACCTCTTAGCAAATTGAAGTTTTTATTAAGATCGACGCTACTCAATTCTCGCATCCAACCGATATCTAGTTTATCAACTTTAGGGAAAACTTCGTGAGATAGTATCGTTGGTTCGGGCAAGGTAATTCGGACTCGATTTTTTTTAGCGTCAAGCGCAAGGTCAAAGTATTTATCCAATTTGAAGCCTACTTTCAGAATACTAATGGCTGATACTTCAATATCTGTGGAAGAAACGGAATAGCCTAGGACTTTAGTTTGTAGTTGCTTATTGAGTCCTTTTTTATCTCTAACTTCCATGGTGGCTAGTTCTGCAATGACCGCTTCAATCTTCTCCTCCATCAGTCCTTTGGATCTCGTGAAATCTTCGACGGCGGCTCTTTCTTGCAGTCGTTTCATCAAGGGGCGCATGGCTTCCGTCATGGCAATGCCACAGGGAGAATCAATTTTTGAACCTTTCACGTTGAGTTTTCCACCATCGGATTTCACCATAGACATGATGACGTGATTCACGAGGAAGCAAGTATATTTGGAAGCCACTTCGTTGAGTATTTCTGCGGAACTTGTTGCTTCGTTTTCATACCAAGCTTGATAAATATTATCGGAGGTATCTTTCAACGCGACAAAGTCTTTAAAATAGAGATCTTTTAGGTATTCGTGATGTACTTTGTAAGAAGGTTCTAGCTCCATTTTAAGACTATCGGGCAAGTTCATGCGAGTAGCAACGTGATTCAACATACTAAGGTTAAATTTATAGATCAATTCGTTGAATTCTCGGCTGTACCGATATGGATTTGATAAAATCGATAAGGCATATTCTTCATCTAATTCCATTTTGAAATCAGCGGGCACGTAGTTAATTTGCATTTCTTTCGGCACCATCGTATAGTTGGCAATACTATCGCCAATACTCCCAATACTTTGTCCGGTATAGTATTTATAAAAAAGCAAGGCTGCAAAACTAAGTAAAGCAGTATAAAGCATGATTTTTCCCATTCCCATTCCCTGCTTTCTCCTTGGCTGATAATTCGACATAGTTAGTATTTGATATTTTTAATTCTCTAACGCTAGCAATTTTCCTTTTCTCTTCCTTTTTAACGGAAAGTTTAAAATGATGTTCGCTAGATAGAAAAATCCTTACTTAAAGTTAGCTGTTGTTTGAACAAAATTACTGCTTTAAAGACGAAAAAAAGGGCTAATTGTCACTATTACCTGTTGAAGTTGTTTAAAGAGGTACTAGTTTGAAGCTTATAAAGCTGAGCCACGATACTTTTTTTTCGATGTGCTAGGTCAGGAATGGAATATCGCTTACTTTTAGCGTGTAAAATAGAAATTAAAAAAAGGAAGTTGTTATAAAATATACCATGCTAGATATTCCGCTCCACTTGAATTGTAAAGGGCAATTATTATCGCTCGAAACGCCTATCCTCATGGGAATCCTCAATGTTACACCAGATTCTTTTTATGATGGCGGTCGTTACCATCAAGTGGATGCTGCCTTGCGCCAAGCCGAAAGGATGATTACCGAAGGCGCGAGTATCATTGATATCGGTGGAATGTCTTCTCGTCCGGGTGCTCCGATTATCGAGACGGAAGAAGAACTACGGCGTGTTCTTCCAACGATCCAAAAAATTAAGCAACATTTTCCAGAAATCATTATCTCTATTGATACGGTAAAAGCAGCGGTTGCTCAAGCGGCAGTTGACGCTGGAGCTTCCATGGTCAATGACATTTCGGCGGGTAAGCTGGATGCGGATTTATATCCAACGGTTGCTCGTTTGGGCGTACCTTACATTTTGATGCATATGCAAGGAAAACCTGCTTCGATGCAAGATCGACCGGAATACGATGATATTAAACAGGAAATGCTTGACTTTTTTGCAAAAGAGATTGCGGCATTGACGGCACTTGGCGTAAAAGATATCTTGATTGATCCAGGCTTTGGTTTTGGTAAAACGCTTGACAATAACTATGATTTACTCGCTAATTTAGAAGTGTTTCGCATCTTACGCCGTTCTATTTTGATTGGAGTATCACGAAAATCAATGATTTACAAATTCCTAGGGATCAAAGCAGAAGCTGCCTTGAATGGAACAAGTGCTTTACATCTATTCGCCTTACAAAAAGGAGCAAAAATACTGCGCGTACACGACGTCGGTGCTGCCAATGAAGTTCTTCGGCTTTGGCAACAATTGGAACAAAGTCGTTTGTAATTAAAGAAGATACAAGTTTTAGTACTTCCTAAATCAAACAGATTAGCTATTTATTAGTCCTCTGAGTAACTTTACTAACATACAATTCTTTTTTATCATAAGAAGGACTTATTTTACACTTCTCCTTGCAGTATTTAATCGCAAAGCTGGAGAAAATTATACAAACTAACTTATTAGAAGTTGTTTAAAAACTTCACTAAATAGCATTGCTTGATGCTTTCAGAAAACACTATAAAAAAAGCTGCACTGCGCTTTCTAAAAGGATATTACAAATATCGAGAGAGAGAAGGCCAAACCATTGCGCGTTATGATATGACTACGCAAAGTGGGATCATTGCGGATGGGCACCTCTCCTTTCCGAAAGAAGATGGCAGTTACTTTTTAGCCACCTTTGAAGCGACCTCTCACCAATCTCGAAAAGAAGTTATCTTTCGCAAGCAAACCAAAACTTTGTTGTGGGATAGTCTCGCGTTGGCGAGTGTTGTGGCTACCTTAGTCTATGGTTATGGTTATTTATATGATCATTTTACGGTCAAACAACTTGGCATTTGGCAGAGTCTAGGGATTATCGCGCTTGTTTTGATAAGTTCATTTTTGTTTTTCTTATTGATTTTTCATCAAATTTCTCGGTATCGTTATATCTATGCCATTGAGCAATTTAAAAAATACCATGCTGATGAGCAATGGATTGTGGTGGGTTCGGATGTTTTTAAAGCAAAAGACGACTTAGCGTTACGGGAACTCAAGAAGCAATGTGTCTATGGCGGTTTTGGAATGATCAGCGTTAGTATGGATGAAACGGCTCACTTGATGATTACGCCTGCACGAGAACAAGTCTCAAAGAAGCAGCGGAAAAGTATGTTTTTTTCGGAACAAAACGACAAACCGCTTAGTCCGACACGAGCAAGAGTGAAAAATTTGTGGCAAACGATTACGGGAAAAATAGCTAGCCTCTTGCGCGGTAAAATGCCAAAACGAAACTTATTACTACGATACAAAAAACCCGTTTATCGACAAATTGCCTTGTTTAGTGTTTCGGTCGGTTTGATCTCTATGATGTTTTATCAAGAAATTAGAGATGCTAGCTTGAATTATGTGAATGAGCGTGCCTTTAGCCAAAAGATGGAAAAATTTGGTAAAGAAACAAAGGCGGAAGGTAAGCAGTACGTGCTGGATTCTACGAATATAGTTGCGGAGGAAACCCAAACGGGATACTACGATGAGTTATATTATAAAAATGAAGCGCGAAAGGCGGAAGAAGAAAATACGACCACTACGGAAGAAGTCCTAAACTTTGAAGTAGGAGAATTGATAGAAATGCAAGCTGATCCTGATCGAGAAGTACAGATTTTTGTTACGGTAGATGGTGAAAATACCGTTAGTTACGATTGTGCGCGGTTTCATAATTTCCGAACGACGGTTTATTTGGTGGAGGACGCTATTTTTATGAATGCTGATGCTGCCATCGAAAGAATGAAAATGCTTCGTAAAAGAGGTATTGAGGCAAATTTACTTTGGTTGGGCTGTTTTTCAAAATTAGAACGTAGCTATATTGTCTATATAGATTTATTTTACGAAGTATCTACAGAAGCACAGCGCTTTGCGAAAGCTCACCGGCAGGCATTACGGGCGAATGGTATTCCCGAACAAAAAGTAAAAATTAGAAGTATTCCTCCCCTTTCTACCGCTAAATAGATTTCCTTACCAGCCATTTGCAATAAATTCAGCTTGAAAATGACGTGAACCATTAATGGCACAAATTAATGACAATTCAATTTTGCATTGTTGTTTAATTCCCAAATAAAGAAGGGGAAAATCTGCCGATCTCCTATTTTTTGTTAAAATTTTAGGTCTAGTAAAATAAGAATCATATATTTGAAACTTGTCATAAAAAGAAACACGTTTAAATACACTAATCTCCTAGAGAACCACTAGTCGCATTATTACTGGTTTCCTAAAACAACAACACAGTGAATCTGAAAAAATCTCTTGCTAAGCTCAAGGTTCGAATGAACAGCTTAGATCGGCAAAAACTATTTTTTGCTACCCTCTCCGGTATCGCCGCAGGTTTTGTACTTTTTTTATCTATCCTAGGCATTCAAGAAATTGCTACTACCGCCACTAAAGCACCGAAGCTCGCAGCGAAATTGGTTGCTCCAGTTGTAGTAGAACCTGCTAAAAAGTATGGTTTTATTCTGGATAGTTTTCAGCTTACCGAAGCCAGCATCAAACCCAACGAATTCTTATCTGATATTTTGACTAAGCACGAAGTGCCCTACGCTCGGATTGATGCTCTGGTACGAAAAACGCAATCGGTATTCGATGTAAGAAATCTCCGTGCGGGGAAAGATTATACGATTTTTAAAGGACACAACAGTGAGACACCCGATTTCTTTGTATACGAGCCAAGTGTCTACCGATATATTGTTTTTGATTTACGGGACACGATGAATGCCTACGTAATCGAAAAAGAAATTGTTACTAAGATTAGAACGGCTTCCGGTGTCATTGAAAGTTCTCTTTGGAATACGATGATGGATAATGGTTTGAGTATGGAACTTACCGCTAAAATGGAGGATGCTTTTGCTTGGTCCATTGATTTTCACCATATCCAAAAAAATGACCGTTTCAAGCTTATTTTTGAGCAGGAATATATTGATGATAAACCTGTCGGTGTCGGTGCCATCCAAGCTGCTTATTTCCAAAATTTTGATCAAGAATATTACGCAATCTCCTACGAAAATGATAAATACAATGGCTTTTACGATTTGGAAGCACGCCCAATGAAAAAGGCTTTTCTAAAATCTCCCGTTAAATATTCTAGAATCTCTTCTCGTTTTAATTTGCGACGATTTCACCCTGTCTTAAGAAGAACCAAAGCGCATTTGGGAACTGATTACGCAGCACCTCGCGGAACGCCCATTTTTGCAGTTGCGGATGGTGTGGTCACAAAAGCTAGTCGTACGCGTGGCAATGGTAATTTTGTCAAAATTAAGCATGATGATACTTACCAGACGCAGTATTTACACATGAATAGACACGGAAAAGGAATTCGTCCAGGGGTTCACGTTAAGCAAGGAGAAGTCATTGGTTACGTTGGATCAACTGGTTTAGCGACGGGACCACACGTTTGTTTTCGCTTTTGGAAGAATGGTAGACAGGTTAATCATTTACGAGAAAATCTTCCTCCACCAGAACCGATGGCAGCATCAGAAGTACCTAAGTTTAATTTAGTACGAGATACTTTAAAAGCAAGTTTGGATTTAATCAAATTTCCGAATAAGCAACAAATGGTACTAGAAATTAATTCTTCGATCCGAGATTCTATTTTGTTGAATCCATAAGCTTCGATATCGTACACTAATTTTTTAGGGCTTTGCTAGACTGAAACTAAAGGTAGAACCTACTTTGGGTTTACTCTTAACGTCGATGGTTTGCTGGTGAGCTTCCAAGATATGTTTAACGATTGAAAGCCCTAATCCAGAGCCACCTTGCAAACGCGAGCGACTTTTATCTACCCGATAAAAACGATCAAATAAATGATTCAAGTGGGTTTCATCAATGCCAATTCCATTGTCTGCCACTTCCACCATAATACCATCTTCAAAGAAAAAAAAATCAACAGCTGTCGTTCCTCCTTTTTTGCCATATTTAATGGAGTTAATGATTAAATTATTGAGTACTTGTCGGATCTTTTCCCGATCGCCACGGACGGGAATCGAAAACGTTTCCTTTTGCCTCAAGGCTAAGCGGATTTCATTTCGTTGAGATTTCATTTCTAGGTCGTCAAAAACTTCCAATACCAATTTTTGGATATCAAAAACCTCGAGGTCTAGTCTGAGTTGCCCTGTCTCTAATTTAGAAATTTCTTCTAAATCATTGACAATGGTTTGCAGCCGTTCGATGTTGGTAGCCGCTTTACGCAGGTATTTTAGGTTGATACTTTCGTCGTACAAGCCACCTTCCAAAAGCGTATGAACGTAACCTTGCATATTAAAAATTGGCGTCCGGAGTTCGTGCGAAATATCGCCCATAAAATTTCTACGATATTCCTCCAAGGTATTTAGGGTATTAATTTTCTCTTGTTGAGAATAGGCCCAATCTTTGACCTCTTTTTCAACTTTTTCGACATCTTCTTTTTCTAGACTAGGCATTTTAGCATTCGTACCAGACTTTAGTTGGTGAATATTTTTGTAAATGAGTTTAATTCTACGAGAAAAATAGAGTCGGATGGTAAATAGAATGAGGATAAAACTAGTAAGCAGCGATACCAAGGTCAGCAAAGCAATAATTACGGGAGAGAGATTCGTCAGACCAAAATATTGTAATAAGAACAGGGCAAGCAACTGGGTTGCAGCGATGATGAAGGCAGCATAATACGCCAATTGAGTTGGGCTGGTATTTTTCAGCATCTAGCAGTCAATTTTATAGCCAACGCCTTTAACGGTTTTAATGTAATGATCGCCCAATTTTTCTCGGAGTTTTCGAATGTGAACGTCAATGGTTCGTTGTCCGACGATTACATCTCTACCCCAGATCTTATTAAAAATTTCATCTCGCGTATACGCTTTCCCCGGTTTGCTCATCAAAAGGTTAAGCAATTCGAATTCTTTTTTTGCCAGTTCCAGCTCTGCACCGTCTTTGAAAACTAGAAATTGGTCTCGGTCTACCACCAAATCACCAATTTGCAAAACATTTTTGGTTTCCTCCTTTGAACGAGCATTTCGGCGGAGCAAGGCTTTGATTCGGGTAAGGAAAACGCGGGGTTTAATCGGTTTTGTAATAAAGTCGTCTCCCCCACTTTCTAAGGCGGCAATTTGGGAAAAATCTTCATTTCGTGCTGTAAGGAAGGCAATGATAGTTTTGTTGAAAATGTCGTTGGCGCGCAGTGCATAGCAAAGTTCTACCCCATCCATCTCTGGCATCATAATATCCAAGACCATTAAATCAGGAACAGTTTCCAAGGCTTTTGCTAACCCTTGCTTTCCATTACTTGCCGTAAATACTTGATAATCTTCCTTTTCTAAATTGTATTTGAGAAACTCTAAAATATCTGGCTCGTCATCTACAACTAAGATTTTCACTTTACTATTATCCATTACCGTTTGAAGTTTGTATTCCGCTTGAAAAATTTATTACTGAAGTTTTTAAAGAACATTAATTCAACGCAAAGTTAAGCCATGTACCCAAGAGCCACCTTATTTTTGTGTTACAATAATATTAACCTTAGGCGGTAAATATTTCAAAAAGATTAAAAAATGATTATTTCTTAATAGTTTTTCCCATTATGTTGTCCTAAGAAAAATTGTTTGCTATATTTGTCATAAGCCTTTTAATTATTCTCTCATAAGTCTAAGTGAAGTCGCTCCTTGTGGAGGGCTTCACTTTCTTATTTTTCGGCTGCTTCTCTCTTCGTAATCTCGTTTAAGACGCGTTCGTAAATGTCCTGACTCACCTTAGAATGATTGGATAAATAGATCATATCTGCCTTAAAATCAGCCTCTTCTAGCTTGTGAATGTCAAATATTTGCTGGTAATAAAGCGTTAACATTGAATCCTTGACTGGCTGCACTAAATTTTGTGCCGCTCCTTCTGCAATGTGAACATCCGTCAAAACTTGAACTAATTTCTCTTCTTCAATACGCAAGTCAGCTGCCTGATTACAGGCAATCGTACAAAGCACAAATAAAAGGATATAGGTAAATACTTTCATAAAAAATAATGTTGGAATTTGAGCATATTTTTGCCAATTCTTGCAATAGTAAGGTAACAAAATTTATCCAGCAAATGGAGCTAATAAAACGCTATAAACGGCCGTTAAGTACCAGGCCAGAGCAATTATTGCTTAGCACCAAGCTCGACTAAGAATATTGCTTAGGAAAATGAAAAGCGACGCGTTCTGTATTATTCGTTGAAAAATCAGTCCATTGCTCTGCGGTGGAGTTTAATTTAAGGATGCCACAAGTTGGAACATTAGGTATATATTCCCCCGCAAACATATTGGCAAGGCTAGTCATGGTAGGATTATGACCGAAAATGCAAACCGTTTGAACGGTTTCCTCTAGGCCTCCGATCACTTCAAAAATATCGTTGGTGTAAGCTTCGTATATTTTTGGAACGACCTGAATTTTTGCATCCTCAATTCCGAAAGCTTCCGCAAAAAAAGTTGCCGTCGTAAAAGCTCTATTCGCAGGACTAGATACCAGTAAGTCTGGCACTTTCCCTTCTTTTGCCAAGAGAATCGACGCCATCACTGGTGCATCTCTCAAGCCTCGTGGGTTTAAGGGGCGATCAACATCTCTGAGTGTACTATCACTCCAACTAGATTTAGCGTGACGAATTAGATATACAGTTTTCATAAATTAATATAGTTTAAAGGATTAATCCAATCTTTTTTAAAACAACTTCAGGACCTAATTTTTTTGACGTAATACAACATTTTTTCTTGAGTCTCTTCCCAAATCATTGTTTTCTCAAAACTTAAACCCAACTTCTCGATGAGTCGTTGAGAGGCAATATTTACGGGCGTTGTAAACGCGGAGATAACAGGAAGTTTTAAGTATTCGGTCGCATAAACCATAACTGCCGCCGCCGCTTCGTATGCATAACCGTTGCCCATGTGCGCGGGTAGCATCGCAAAACCAATATCAACATCTGGAAAACCTTCCCTACGGTAAAGGGATACGCAGCCTATTTTTTCTGCGGATGTTGGAAGAGAAATGAGATAATTACCAAAACCATGTATTTGATAATGATTGATCATTTTATCTTGAATGTATTGCCGAGCGGCCGCAATGGTTCGAATATTGCGTTCGCCGATGTGCTCAATCCAGGTTTCCGTATTGAGTAATTCCAATACAAAAGGAGCATCCGCCAAAGTCATTGGTCGCAACTGTAATCTCTCCGTTTTTATCATAAAAAAAAATAAGTACACTACTATATGGAACAGCAACTTAATAAATATATTCCCCCTTTCCGCCGAAATAAATATTTTTTTATGAAGTTGTTTTAAAATGGGGGTTGAAATTAGTTGTAAGCGCTTGGTTTTCAAGAGGAAGCTCCATTTTTTTTTCGTAGCCATAGCTAAGAAAAAAAAATTAGCTGAAATATTGGAAATCAATGGCTTGCAAATAAATCATCTATCTATTTTAAAACAACTTCTATCAAAGAATTAGTCAAACGGAGAAAAAACGAGTACAAAGTTCTATCCCTCAAAAGTAAGAAGATTACAAAAAAAATGTAAATTTACTCTTTCGTGTTCATTTTTAAAGCTAATTCTCAGATAAGATTAAGGACCGATTCAATTTGAACTTGTCCTTAGCGTTTGTACTTAGATTTACCAAACTAGTCAATTCCCAAAACTTCTACGCCGGGATTACGTTGAATATTAATATGAAATTTCTTCTGAAAGACATTGAATTACACCTAGAAGATGAAATCATCGAACAGGGAGAGCAATTGCTCGCACGCAACCAGTTGGAAGAACTCAACGAGATTGAGAAACAACTGTGGGCAGTACGTTTTAGGGTTCAAACGAAAACGATTGAAGTTGAGCTACAATTGAAAGCCAAACGGATTCAAGATTGTACTTGTGATTGTGATTTATTTCAAAAAACGAAGTGTTGTCCTCACGTAGTCGCGAGTCTTTTAGCTGTGCGTACAAAGCTCAAAGAAAAGGAAGCGGCAAGAAAGGCCAAAGCCGCTCAGAATCTTGCTAAGAAAAACACGAGATCGCTTAAGTTGTCGCCTGGACATATTCTCGATAGCATTTCTCACGAAGAACTCAAGCATTTTGTCAAACGTTACGCAACGAGTAATCGACAGTTTGGCTTGTCGTTGAAGGCAAAGTTTGCTCGCAAAATCAATCTTCCCGATCCACTGGAAAAATATCGTTCCATTTTGGATAGCACGATTAATACACATCTGAAGTCTAGAAAGAAATTTACCATTAGTATTGTACGGCAAATTGCAAAAATCATGGAAATGATTTTTGTGCAATTGGAAGATGCTTTATCCTTGCAAGAATTGACGGAAGTTTTTGCGATCATTCAGGTTAGTTTTGAAAAACTTTACTTATTGCTTCGCCGAGTTGATCGCAAAAACCGTACATTCTTAGATTTGATGGTGGACAATATGAACTATTTCGAGGAATTATTTCGACAAGAAATGGCTCCTAGTTTTAGAACGCAACTGTGGGAATTTGCGATCGAAGAGATGCAACGAAGTAACTACTTAAGTTATCACCTTTCTGCCGATTGGTATCGAATTTTACGGCAATTCGCGAAGGAAGAACAACAGCTTGATCAATTGTTAACCGTTCTAGAAAGTCAACTACAAGAAGATTTTTTGACGGAGCAACAACATACACAATTGCTCGTCCTCCAACTCAATTTACTCGAACAGCGGGGCGATCAAGCGGCTATTGATGCAATTCTTGAAAAGTATCAGCACAAACCAGAAGTTTTACTGGCTGCCGTGCAAGATGCTTTGAAAAAGAAAGATTTGGTAAAAGCTCGTGAGTTGGCAGAGCAAGCATTGGAACACGCGCAGATTCTAGAAATTCGCAATAATCTAGAAGAAATTCTGTTACAAATTGCCTTACAAAAGAAACAGAAAAGAGCGATTAAGGATTTAGCCATCAAGCGATTCTTGGCGACTTACGATATGGCTTACGTAGATTTACTGAAAGAACATCAAGCCAAAACTTGGGATAAAATATTTAGTCAACTGGTTAATTTGGTCGAATCGCAAAGCTTTTCTCTCGCTCGAAGAGATGCTT
>JBGCFY010000252.1:0-12275 GCA_045110315.1 Saprospiraceae bacterium | reverse complement strand
AATACCATCTGCACCAGCCATAATTCCAGCTAAAGCGACTGGCGCTACGTGTCTACGAACGCCGATACCGTGAGATGGATCTACGATGACGGGCAAGTGCGTCTTTTCTTTCAATAATGGAATTGCATTAATATCTAAGGTGTTTCGGTATGCTTTTTCGTAAGATCGAATCCCACGTTCACAAAGCATAATTCGTTCGTTACCGTTAGAGAAAATATACTCTGCTGCTTGCAATAATTCGTCGATGGTTCCAGAAATCCCACGCTTCAATAAAACGGGTTTATCTATACCACCGAGTGCATCCAACAGGTTAAAGTTTTGAGAGTTTCGCGCGCCTACTTGGAAGATGTCTACGTAAGGCATCATTTCCTCAATTTGCTCGACCATCATTACTTCCGTAATAATTTTAATGCCTGCTTCACTTGCTTTTTTGTACCACAATTTAAGACCATCGATTCCTAATCCTCGGAAAGAATATGGTGAACTTCTTGGTTTGTAAACGCCACCTCTCATAATTTTTACATTATTATCGAGTAGGTGCTGCACCGTTTTTTCAATTTGTTCCTCTGATTCAATTGAGCAAGGCCCCGCCATAATTTGAAAATCTCCCGTACCGATGTGTACACCATCTCCTAGGTCGATCTTCGTATCTTGTACTCGCCATTTTTTAGAAACCAATTTGTAAGCATCACTAACGCGGTGAATATCTTCGATACCATTTAGGGTTCCAATCGTTCTGATGTCGAATTCTTTTTTTCCAACGGCAATAACATAATCTGAGAATTGAGTAGTTACTCGATTGATGTCGTATTGAATATCGGTTAAGCGACTAGTAAGTTCCTTATATTGACTAGTACTTATATCTTTTTCTAATTGTATAATCATGATTGTCTTTTTTGAGCCTAGCTAAAATGCTCGGCAGAATAAAAATAATTTTATTGATTAGACTTTATTTTAAAATAGTTTGATGTGTGAAGTCATATTTAAAATAAAGTCTATGTTACTAATCCGTCGTATTCGTAGCGTGTAATGTGGTTCCTTTTACCGAGTTGACAAAATCTTCGATCCGTTCTTCTAAGTTTTCTGCGTCTTTTAAAGCCTTAATAAAAGCACTACCAATAATGGCACCGCTCGAATAATCACAAGCTGTACGGTAAGTTTCATAATTAGAAATTCCAAATCCAATTAAGCGTGGATTTTGTAAACCCATCTTTTGAATACGTTCAAAATAACTAATTTGAGTGTCTGAAATGCCTACTTTTGCACCAGTAATAGCAGCATTAGAAACCATGTAAATAAATGGAGAGCTAAAGCTATCAATTTTATGAATTCGAGCATCAGGCGTTTGGGGCGTGATGAGGAAAATAATGTGTAAGCCCATTTCTTCAAACAAGGCTTTGTATTCCGTTTCGTAAACCTCTAATGGTAAGTCTGGTAAAATTAATCCATCAACACCTACTTCTTTGCATTTTTTCAAAAATCGAAGTTCCCCGTATTGCATCATTTGATTAAAATACCCCATCATAATTAAAGGCACGTCGGATTTTTTTCTAACCGCAGTAATTTGATCAAACAAAATCTCTAAGGTCATTCCGTTAAGCAGTGCTGCATCTCCACTCTCTTGAATGGTAGGACCGTCCGCCATCGGATCGGAGTAAGGCATACCGATTTCGATCAAGTCAACGCCCGATTTTTCGAGGCTATGAATAATCGTTTCCGTATCCTGTAAATTAGGATATCCCGCAGTAAAATAGATATTGAGAATATCCTGTTGTTTCTCTTGAAATAAACGGCTTAATCTATCCATATTGATCGAGATATTTAATGTACGTACCGAGATCTTTATCTCCTCTTCCAGAAAGGTTAATCACGATGACATCTTGATTTGAAAATTTAATTTTATCTAAAGCAGCAAAAGCGTGTGCCGATTCTAGTGCAGGAATAATTCCCTCTTGTTTAGAAAGGAAGAAGGCGGATTCCAATGCTTCTGCGTCGGTAATACTAACGGCTTCTGCGCGCTTGGTATCAATTAAATGCGCGTGTAAAGGACCAATTCCGGGATAATCTAAGCCTGCCGATAAAGAGTAAGGCTCAATGATTTGTCCGTCGTCCGTTTGCATTAATAAGGTACGACTACCGTGGATAATTCCTTTGGTTCCTAGCACACTCGTCGCAGCAGATTCTCCAGAATGAATGCCCATGCCTGCCGCTTCTACAGCAACCAACCGTACATCCGTATCTTTCAAGTAATGGTAAAAAGCACCCGCTGCATTACTTCCACCACCAACGCAAGCAATGATGATATCTGGATTCTCACGTCCCGTTTGCTCATTCAATTGCCATTTCATTTCTTCACTAATCACCGCTTGAAAACGAGCGACCATATCTGGATAAGGGTGTGGTCCTACAACCGAACCAATAATATAATGGGTATCGTTAGGATGATTGATCCAATCTCGAATGGCTTCGTTGGTCGCATCTTTCAAGGTTTTGCTCCCACTATTAGCAGGCACAACTTTAGCTCCAAGCATTTTCATTCTAGAAACGTTCGGTGCTTGACGTTCAATATCGACGGCACCCATATAGACAATACATTCCAATCCCATCAACGCACAGACCGTTGCCGTGGCAACGCCGTGTTGTCCCGCGCCAGTTTCCGCAATGATGCGTTTCTTACCGAGTCGCTGCGCCATTAATATTTGGCCGATCGTATTGTTGATTTTGTGTGCGCCCGTATGATTTAAATCTTCCCGCTTGAGGTAGATATTCGTATTGTAATGTTTGGAAAGCCGCTTTGCTAAATACAAAGGCGAAGGGCGACCTACATAATCCTTTAAAAGCTGTTGGAATTCTTTTTGGAATTCACTATCGTACATGAAATCCAAGTACTTTTGGCGTAGTTCCTCAATGTTTGGAAACAACATTTCAGGAATGTAAGCACCACCAAACTCACCGTAGAATCCATTGGGGTTAACTTCGTAAGTCATGAATAAAGTTTTTGATTTTTTCTATATCTTTAAATCCAGGTTCAATCTCAAATTTACTGTTGATATCAACGCCTTTGAGGCAATCATGTTGAATGGCTTTAATCGAAACAGCCGCCGCCAAATCAATGCCTCCACTCAATAAAAAAGGAGTTTTACCTTTGTATTTTTCGAGTAAATCCCAATCGAAGGCGTAGCCATTTCCACCTGGATTTTTTCCTTTGGTATCAAATAAAAAATAGTCGCAAAAGTACTGATAGGCTTCCGTATTGGTAAAAGAAAAATGTTCATCCACCGAAAACGCTTTAATTACTTTGATCCCATTTTGCTTCAGTGCGTGACAGTAAAATATATTTTCTTTACCATGCAATTGTACAAAATCGAGGCCGAAGGATTCCACTTTAGATAAAACAAAGTCGAGGCTAGCGTTTACAAAAACACCAACTTTAGAGATTCCCGCTTTTAAAGGTACGCCACTTTGATAACCAACGTACCTTGGAGATTTCTCATAAAAAATAAAGCCCATCAAATTCACGGGAAGAGATTCGAGTTTTTTAATATTTTGCTCGTCTCTCATGCCGCATACTTTTACTTGCATACAAGTTGTTTTTCTAGATTATTAACGTCACTAATAAATCGTGCGCAAGTCTCCGTTGGATCGGGTGTTTTCATGAAGCACTCTCCAATCAAAAATCCTTGGTAGCCCGCTTGTTTTAGACTAACTACCGTAGCTGGATCGTTCAAACCGCTTTCCGAAATTTTAATAAAACCTTCAGGAATTAATGGTGCAATCCGTTTTGACGTCTGTACATCTACCTTAAAGTTCGTTAGGTCTCGATTATTCACGCCAACGATATCTACATCATCCGTTAACTTGCCTAATTCTGATTCATCGTGAATTTCCATCAATACTTCTAGTCCCAAAGATTTTGCCGCATTTGCTAAATCCTTCAATTTTTCTTTTTCTAGACAAGCCGCAATCAGTAAAATTGCATCCGCACCGATCGACTTAGCTTCTACCAATTGGTATTCTTCCAGCACGAAATCTTTTCGTAAAATTGGACAGAAGTTAAATTTTCTAGCCGTAGATAAATCTTGGTTTTTCCCTCCAAAAAATTGTTGGTCCGTTAAAATAGATAAAGCGGACGCACCACCTTGCATATAACCAATAGAAACGTACTCGACGGAAGCGTAAGGATTGATATTTCCTTTAGAAGGAGAACGTCGTTTAAATTCCGCAATTACGCCAGACATATCTTCTCGTAACAGATACTTTTGTAGCGAGACTGCGGGTGTTTTGAAATAGATGCTTTGCTCTAATAATCGTACCGGATAAAGTGCTTTGCGATCAGCAACTTCTTTGGCTTTATGATTCATAATTTCTTCAAGAATATTCATTAGTCGTTGATTTTTTGATTATTGATAAATTAGTATTTATAAAATATAGTGACGTTATTTAATTAACGAGTCTTTTCAATTGCTGTAAAGCTTTTTTACCCAATAAGGATTCTTTCGCTTCTTCCATGCAGTCTGCCAAACTTAAATCGGGGCGCATACATTGAATCGCCATTCCGGAGTTCGCAAGGACGACCTCGTTTTGCGACATCGTACCTTCTGCGTTAAGAATCTTCATAAAAATATCCGCCGCACTAGCTACCGTATCGCCTCCGAAAAGGGATTCTGGCGTCAATTGCTGCCGACCAATATCTTTAGGTAAAAGTAGTCGCTCCGTCTCTTTGGTTTTAACTTTAAATGGTCCCGTTAAGGATATTTCGTCGTAACCATCTAACGCGTGAATGATCGTAAACTTCTTCTCTGTTTGTTGAAAAAGGTAGTGATACAAACGAGCCAACTCTAGGTTAAAAACACCAACGAGTTGATTCTTTGGTTTCCCCGGATTAACTAACGGTCCGAGCATATTGAAAAAGGTTTTAATCCCTAATTGACGTCGAATTGGAGCAACAGCTTTCATCGCGGGGTGAAATAGCGGCGCGTGGAAAAAACAAATATTGCAATCATCCAACTGCTTCTTGAGAACATCCACGTCGTTCGTAAATTGATACCCTAAGTGTTCCAAAACATTGGAAGAACCACATGCAGAAGAAACACCATAGTTACCGTGCTTCGAAACTTGATAACCTGCCCCAGCTACGATGAAAGAGGATAAGGTGGAAATATTAAACGTATTTTTACCATCACCGCCCGTGCCGCAAAGGTCTATCGTATTCCGACCTTCCAAATCTACGGGCAAGCATAATTCCAATAAGGCATCCCGAAATCCTTGCAATTCGTCGACACTAATTGCGCGCATCAAGTACACCGTCATGAAAGCCGCAATTTGTGATTCGTTGTATTCATTTTTAGAAATATTAACCAGAATTTCTTTAGCTTCTTGGCGCGTTAATTTCTTATGTTCAAATAATCTTCCTAAAATTTTCTTCATGGTTAATGCATTATTTTTTGACTAACTAAATCTGCTCTTCCACCTGCGAAGGCCACGCCAAAGAAATTGGCAATCATCTGTTTTCCCTGCGGCGTCATGACGGATTCTGGGTGAAACTGTACCGCTTTGATGTTGTAACTTTCGTGGCTAATCGCCATGATTTCGCCAAACTCATCTACCGCGGTGACTTTTAATACCGAAGGAATTTCCGCTTTATCGATTGCCCAAGAGTGATAACGTCCCGCTTCAAAAGTCAAAGGCACTTCATTGAATAGCGCTTCTGCTGGATCTAGCACTTGAATTTCAGTAGCGACTCCGTGGTACACTTTATCTAAGTTGTAAAGCTTGGCGCCAAAGGCTTCACCAATCGCTTGCAAGCCTAGACATACGCCAAAGATATTTTTGGTGGCAGCGTAAGTTTTCAGCAGTTCAGGCATAATTCCAGCATCTTTTGGTAAGCCCGGTCCGGGAGATAAGATAATGGTATCATAAGCAGCTACGGCTTCGAGGCTAATCTCATCATTCCGAAATACATCAACTTTTGTGTCTAGGATTTCATCAATATATTGCACGAGATTATAGGTAAAAGAATCGTAGTTGTCGAGTACTAATATTTTCATTGTTACTTCTTTTTAAATATTTTCTGCTTTTAATAAGGCACTTCTCAAGGCAGCTAGTTTATTATTCACTTCCTGCAATTCACTTTCTTCGTCGCTCGATACAACGATTCCTGCCCCTGCTTGATAAAACAAGGTATTATCTTTACTAAGGAACGATCGAATGACAATTGCCTGATTCATATCGCCATTAAAATCAATACAACCAATTGCACCGCCGTAAGTGCTTCGATTTTGATTTTCGTACTGATTGATTAATTGAATGGCTTTGTATTTTGGGGCACCGGATAAGGTTCCCGCAGGAAAAGTATCGCCAAAGATTTGAATGGGATTAGCATCATTTTCTAATTCGCCATCTACTTTTGAAACGAGGTGAATGACGTGGCTGAAAAACTGAATTTCTTTGAGTTTTTTAACTTGCACCGTTTTGGAATGTCTTCCCAAATCATTTCTAGCTAAATCCACTAGCATGATGTGTTCTGCGTTTTCTTTTGGATCTAAAGCCAATTGTTTAGCTCGTTTTTGATCCTCTTCATCGTTGCCCGTCCGCAAGTAAGTTCCCGCAATGGGATTCACGCTGGCTACTCGATCTTTAATCACCATTTGTGCTTCTGGAGAAGATCCGAAAATTTTATAATTACCGTAGTCGAAGTAAAATAAGTACGGAGAAGGATTTACGGAACGTAAAATTCGGTAGACACTGAATTCATCTCCTTTGAATTTTTGGGAAAATTGGCGAGAGAAAACAATCTGAAAAACATCTCCAATCTGACAGTGTTTTTTACCGACCCGCACCAACTCTCTAAAAGCTTCGTCTTCCAAATTACTCTTTTCTTCTCCGTCCAAGCTAAATTGATATAGCCCTACATTTTGACGATGAATTAAGGTTGCAATTTTCTCCATCTCCGAAGTAGTATCCTTCGGTAAATTCTCGATGATGTACAATTCATCTTTAAAGTGATTGATCGCGATGACGTAGCGATACAACATATAATGCATATCCGGTAGATCCGTTTTCCGTTTGTCCGTAGGAAAATCTAAAGTATCAAAATATTGTACGGCATCGAAGTTAGTATGACCAAAAAAACCATTTGTTCCTCGGTAATCTCCGGCGTGCTCAATATCGAATTGATCAATAAAATCCATAAAGCGTTGTGCTACGGATTGAGTATTTACCAATTGCTCCGTCTGTGCTTGTTCGTTGGGCAATTGAATGGATAAACTTCCATCTTGAACCTTAAAGCTAGCAATTGGATCCGCACCAATAAAAGAGAAACAGTTCTCTTTGCTGCTAAAGTCCGTACTTTCAAGTAATACGGTACTTCCAAAGTGGTCCCTCAGTTTGAGATAAATGCTCACTGGCGTATTCATATCGGCAAGATATTTTTTGCTCAAGCATTTAATTTTCGTTTTTTTGATTGGTCGCATGGTTTCCATACTAGTATTCATAAGTAATCTTTTTATATATTTTTGACAAAATTTCTCCCTCGATCAGCATTCATTGAAGTGAATATTTTGTCTGCAACAATTTTATTGAAGGCAATGGTTTTATAGTTGATGCGCTACGATTAGAACTTAGTTAATCTTTAAATTAAGCGATTAATAGAACCATATTATATGTAATAACAACTTACTACGATAATAACACGAAGAGCGGAGGACTTTAGAATAGTATTTACGTCCTTTATAAGGATAAGGCAGATTAGTGAGCTTATTTCTAACAAATACTAAGGTAGTCATAGCATTTGGTTTCATCAATAGCTAAACCTTATCATTTTTTTGTTATACTATAGTACCCTTGTGCCCTCTTTTTTACTCGTAAATTTATCACTATAGCTTTTTTTAATACTATTGGACAATTATTATGCCTCGTGCTAAAACGACAAAGCGGCTTGCCGAGTAATCGACAAGCCGCTTTGGAATTAAAATCCATATTGCATCAATAGCTAGGTCAATTTACTCGATTTTCGAATAAAAAGGCCACCAACTATTATTTGTATCTAAGGATTTAAAATTCATTTTTATTAATTATTTGTAAAATAAAGATAAGTCTATTCCAAGTACTAATGCAAGTTTTTAGCGAGATTTATTTTTCCGCCATTTAAATTATCTGGGCAAATTGAAAAGAAGTCTAGTGTAAAATCTGATAAATCATTTCCTTCATCAAGCCACCTTCCGTTGTAGAATTGCGATTGACGCCTTTCGATTTTAAATCATATTCTTTGAGAATCCCCAATACCGTTTCGGTTTGTTCCTTCCGATAGTTTCGCATGGCTACTTTATATTTTTTAACCAAAAAAGCAGCCGAATAATCGTTCTTCGCAAAATGTCCTAAACCTTTTGCCAATTCACCATCCGATAAATTTTTCAGAAAGTAGCTCATGTAAACTTTACTAAAAAAATTATAGAGTGTACCCACCACTACCACCATTGGATTTTTACGCGGATTGGCGATAAAGTAATTAATGATGCGATTGGCTTTAAGCACATTGCGCTCGCCGAGTGCCTGCTGCAATTCAAACACGTTGAACTCTTTGCTGATTCCAATGTGTTCTTGAATATGCTTGTCCGTTACTTTAGTGCCTTTCGGCAAATTGATCACGAGCTTTTCCATCTCATTGACAATCTTGGATAAACTCGTGCCGAGATATTCAGCCACGAGGTTGGTGGCGTTGGGTTCCATTTCCAAGCCTTGCCCACGCATATAGTCATCAATCCATCCCGAAATTTGGTTATCGTACAATTTGGAAGCCCGAAAAACGACCGAATTTTTATTGAGCGCCTTGCCCATTTTAGTTCGGGTATCAAACTTCTTATATTTATGACAAATCACTAAAATTGTGGTGGGAACAGGGTTTTCGATGTACGGCTGGATCGATTTCAGGGTTTTCATCTCCTGCGCTTCTTTCAACAAAACGACTTGGTGGCTCGCCATCATTGGATAACGACTTGCCGTATCAATCAAAGTTTTATGATCCGTATCTTTACCGTAAAAGGTGGTTTGATTAAAAGAGCGCTCTGCTTCGGTGAGTACATTTTTTTCAATATAATCCGCAATGGCATCAATAAAATAGGCTTCTTCTCCGTGGAGAAAATACACCGGTTGATACGATTTTTTTTTGAGCGAAGCGATAATTTCCTTGTAAGTCAAAGTCGTGGTACTTTTAAATGGTTGGCGAAGTTCTAAAAAAGAGACTAACACTCCAAAGATACAAATCTTACTCACAGCGCACAAAAAAGAACAAAAATCTTAGGAGCTGTTTAGCTTCAGTCAAAAGTATCGTTAGCCTATGGCAACTTTTTGGGTAACATTTTCCAAGACCATTTCCTTGACTGCTTCAATCCAAAGTGGATGATCGTTTAGCCCTTCCACCAATTGCATCTTTTCTCCTCCTAGCTCTTCAAACTCTTCTTGGTATTCCACACTAATCTCAATACTCGTTTCTAAACAATCGCAAATGAAAGCCGGACAGAACACGAGCACCCGCTTAGCACCTTTCTTCGCCAAATCTTTAATAATATCCGTCGTGTAAGGTTTCACCCAAGGATCTCTTCCTAGACGAGACTGAAAACAAATCGTATAATCTTCTTTTTTAAGATTTAATTCTTTGACAATACCGCGCGTCGTCGCCGCACAATGCGCTTTATAGCACAATTTATTTTTGTCGAAAAGCACGTCACAACAGCCTTCCTTAAGACAATAATTACAATCATCTCCTTTAGTAATCTGCCGCTCCGGTAAGCCGTGATAACTAAATAAAATATGATCGTAGCTAGCTATATCGTATTGTCTTCCACGTGCCGCAAAAGCAGCAATCATTTTAGGATTATCGTAGAACGCATCGATGATTTTCACGGATGGAATGTTCCATTTTTTGGTTAATACGCGCATTACTTCTTCTTGTACAGACCCCGTCGAAGCCGAAGCGTACTGAGGAAAGAGTGGTAACACGAGCAATTCTGAAATTCCAGCTTTGATCATTCCTTCGAGGGTAGATTCAATGGCAGGAGATTGGTAGCGCATCGCTAATTCTACGTGGTATTCCTCTCCGAGCATTTCTTGTACATGATCTCGCAAGCGAAAGCCGTAGACTTTCAACGGCGAACCTTCTTCCATCCAAAGCTCTTTGTACAACTTGGCAGATTGTCCCGAGCGAATTGGCAAAATGATACCTGGAACGATTAAGTTTCGTACCAACCATTTATCAATGACGCGAGGGTCAGAAAGAAATTCTTTGAGGTAACGATAAACTGCCGATCGTGTTGGTGCGTCGGGCGTACCTAGGTTTACTAAAAGAACGCCTGTTTTTCCAATTTTTGCCATAATTCAATACTTAATGCTGTGCGTAGAATATTTTATTCGGGATACGAAAAATTCCTTTTTAGCACTTATAATCGCTCCCATTATTACTACCGATCTTGGTAGATTAGCTTGCTTTTTCCTAGTGCTTGCTTATTTTTTTAATAAAAACACACTGAAGCAACTATAAAGACAGAACAAAGCTACAAGAAAAGAACAAAGTTTTGAATGTATGGTTGTGTCCATCGGTCAAATCATTGTAAAAAATAGTATCAGAGCCACCAACTGCTTGACCTTTTGGCGACTCTAGCGGCTTTTAAATAGATTTTAGCGTATGAAGTTGCTGATAAAAGACTAAAAATGAATTTGCAAAGTCTTCAACTTTGACCTAACCGAGCGTTGACCACAACTAATTTACAAAGTCATACTTTTCTATACACTTCAATATTAGCGTAAATAGTGATACCTTTACGATGTGTTGTAGGCGCAAGCTATTCTCATTACGCACAAACACAAATTATCTAACTAGTCCAAGGCTTGAATTTTTTATAACAGATGAAACGACCCTTAATTTTAGTCACGAATGATGATGGTATTCTCGCACCCGGTATAAAGGCCTTAATTGAAGTAGCCAAAACAATCGGCGAAGTTGTCGTTGTTGCTCCTGATTCTCCACAATCTGCGAAGGGACACGCATTGACCATTATTGACCCGATTTATCTCAGAAAAGTTGATCCTTTTGACGGTATTGAAGCTTACGAATGTTCGGGTACGCCCGTGGATTGTGTCAAAATTGCAAAAAGCATCGTATTCAAAGATCGCAAAGCGGCGCTTTGTGTGTCGGGCATCAATCACGGTTCCAATGCTTCGATCAATATCATTTATTCCGGTACCGTTTCTGCGGCGATGGAAGCTTCTTTGGAAGGAATTCCTTCAATTGGTTTTAGTTTATTAGATTATAGCCAAGATGCAGACTTTGAACCGGCTAAGGGTTTTGTGGCTCAGCTAATGCGTTACGTACTCCAAAATGGGATGGAACACGGTCATTTGTGGAATGTAAATATTCCTAAACTTCCCGCCGCCGAGATTAAAGGTTTCAAAGTTTGTCGACAGGCAGAGGCTCGCTGGGCAGAAGAGTTTGTAGAGGGAGAAGATGCGTATGGTCAAAAAAATTATACCTTGACGGGAGAATTTAAATTAGAAGATCAAGGAGAAGACACCGATATTTGGGCGCTAGACAATCAATATATTTCGATTGTACCGTCCATGCACGATCTTACCAACCACGATAGCATTCCTCGTTTAAAAGGAGTGGAATCGTTGAATAGCAAAATGTAGCTTTATGTTTTTGGATAGAAATAATTTTTGGATTGGTATTCTAGTTGGTTTAGTCGTTCCCTTTGTGGGCTTCGCGATTTGGCTAACGCTCTTCGATCAATTCACCGAAATGGGTTGGATGAGTACCGATGGATTTTCCCTCAATTGGCGACGACGAACAACCGGATTGTTGGCCATTTGTATGAATTTAATTCCATTCCACTTATACAATCGCCGAAGATACACTACGACGATGCGTGGTATTATTTTACCAACGGTAGCCTATTCCGCGGCCTGGTTTATTTATTACGGTTATTACTTAGTTTCTTAGTCTCAAGTCCATGAAATACTATATGATTGCGGGAGAGGCTTCGGGAGATTTGCACGGGTCCAATTTAATCAAAGCTTTGCAAATTGAAGATCAAGCTGCTCAATTTCGAATTTGGGGAGGTGACCTAATGGAAGCACAAGGTGGCGATTTGATCAAACATTACCGCGATCTCGCTTTTATGGGTTTTTTGGAAGTCGTCAAAAACCTACGAACGATTCTAGGAAATATTAAGTTTTGCAAAAAAGATATTCTTGCCTACCAACCTGACGTTTTGATTCTCATC
>JBGCFY010000251.1:0-7280 GCA_045110315.1 Saprospiraceae bacterium | reverse complement strand
TAGTTGTAAGCGCTTGGTTTTCAAGATGAAGCTCCATTTTTTTTTCGTAGCCATAGCTACGGGGAAAAAAATTAGCTGAAATATTGGAAATCAATGGCTTGCAAATAAATCATCTATCTATTTTAAAACAACTTCAATCTTGCGATCTTTGAAGTTTTTTAACTAAAGGTCGAAATCCTAATTTTTTGAAAATCTTAAAATATAAATAATGGCTGATCATCAACCCACCCAAAATCAAATTAGTATTGACTTATCCGAAGAAGTAGCAGAAGGAATCTATTCTAATTTGGCAATTATTTCTCATTCTCAATCTGAATTTGTCGTAGATTTCATTCGGATGATGCCCAATGTACCCAAAGCAAAAGTAAAGTCTCGGATCGTATTAACGCCAATGCACGCCAAACGCTTAATGCGCGCACTAGCAGACAATCTTAAAAAATACGAAAATCAATTTGGTGTTATTAATGATTCCGGTCAACCGCCAATGCCACCGATGAACTTTAATACGCCGAAGGCACAAGCTTAAGGAAGAGTTGCCCAACTAATTTCGCTGTTTGGATTTGACACCTGAGTGTCCAGATTATTCTTGTTGCTAACAAAAGCGAACAAGGAATTTGGATAAAAGCAAAGGAGCAAACTCAAACAGCGTTTTTTATAATTTCCGTACAGGCATTAGACTAATGCTTCCATTCCATCCAAAAGTAAAGTCTTTGAAATCCTAAGAAAGACGAGCCTCCTTCCAGCGACCCACAGTCATTAGCTTCCGCTACCGTCTAAAATTTAACGATTTAGCAATACGCCTTATTTTTGCAAGACTTCCTCGTGAGCAAGATTCCTTCCTTCCTTTTTTACCCGTCACAAATGCCATTTAACGGTAGCTTATTTTTTTTACCTACGAGAAGTGACAGCCTAAGAAAAAAAAAATCTTTGAATGATTATTTTTTCTACTGTTTAAAGATTTGAGGAATAATAGATTACCAATTAGTATATTTTTTTTTTAAGATTATTTGCGGTCATCACTTCGGAAAGCTTCTTTTAAGCTTTGGATTTTCGTATCTTTGTGATAGAACAAGCTGAAAATCAGTATTTTACTGTAAAATATTTAGCTGGTTCACTTGACGGAAACTAGCGATTATACGCGGATAAAGTTTTACTAAATCCCTCAAACCTCCAATTAATAATTAAAGTAATCACTAATTTTTCAAAAGAAAGTTAATGATTCATTTTTTATTTTGAGCCAATTCTAGAACGTTAATACCCCCATAATTACCCTAATTCTAGTATTGTAAAGTAGATAGTCAGAAGATTTTGTTCTCATAGAAATCAGTTACTATCGTTGGTGCCTGAGCTTATTTAGAAATAGGCTTAGTGAGTTGCTTGAGTAATTATTAAGCCTCAGTAGCATCTTCTTAAAGACGAAAGTAGCCGTGGAATAAAACTTCTAGAGACAAGGAAAAGCTCCTACAGCCGTACAAACTAAGATATTCCTCCATACACAGCAAACGTAATACATTTTTTAAACAGCTTTATTGTCTAAGCACTTACGATCAACAAGTTTGATCGATTAATCAGTAAGCTGCAAGGAAAAATATTGATTAAAAAAAGATTTGTGACAAAAATTATTGATTTGTAGAATCAATAATAGGCTAATCTTAAGGAATTAAGAAGGCTATTTGAACTTAGAAAGTAATGTTAAACATATTATTGTGTTTTTTATGTGAAAAAAACCTTAAAGTTGATAACATGTCACAGTCACATTTAATAAAAAAAAATACATACTCCTGCGGGATGATCTTGACGTGGTTACATATATTTTAATATTAGTATATATTGATTTTGAGTGTGTTAGGTGACTTGTTTGTGAGGGTTTGAGTCTTAAGTAATAAGGACAGTGGCTTGATTTTTGCACATTTTACAGTTTGGGAACTATCACGAAAGTGAAAATATAAAAGTCAAGTTTCATTTTAATGAAAACGTGACATAGTAGACACTAGAAGTTTTTTGAGGAATCAATTTGTAATTCATCTCGACTAATTGAGCGCTGAGTTTTAATTATGGTGCCTTAGAATACTCAAAAATTGAATAAATACTCAAAGTCTGTGAAAGACTTGGAAGTCAGAACAAAGTACTTTTCGTTAACATCAGCGTCATTGCGGTTAACTGGAAATACTTGAGTGCTGGCTCTAACTATTTTGTAGAAGTTTGTATAAAAGCGAACAAGTATTATTCAAATTTATTGTCAAACAACGGAAACGATAAATTACATTTTACAACCAACCTGATTTAATTATGGGACGAATTAGACAATTTGTTAATTCTATTAACCTAAACTTTACCCTTCCTGCATACACGCAGAAGATTTCCTCCAAGACAAGGCTGGGCTATATAGCCAAAAAACCAAAATCGCTTCGAACGGCTTTGGTTTTTATCAGTAGCATCTGCTTGTTGCTTTCTTTGAGTTTGCCAGTCCAAGCTCAGCTGAATGGTAGCACCGCTGTTGTCGCTATGGATTTTGGATACTTAATCAGTAGTCCGACAATTCCATCTGGTAAAACAGCCAATGCTGACTTAAGTTGTGATAATGTTACTAGTGGGGGGCATATCTCAGGAGACGAATCAAACTGTGGTTCGTATAATCCTTCACATATTTCTAGTACCTCACTTCCTTCTGGCGGATCGGGAACCATTGAATATATTTGGTTAAGAAGCACCGCAACGAATCCACCTGCGCCAGGTGATGCTTCTTGGCAAACAATTGCTGGTGCCACTAGTCATACTTATGATCCTGGTACGATTACTCAAACGACACATTATATTAGATGCGCTCGCAGACATGGTTGTACTGCATATGATGGTGAATCTAATGTAATTACGAAAACAGTAACCACTTGTAGTGGTGGTGATCCAATCAATCTCTCTTTCGATTGTGGAGAAGATAAAACAGTTGATGTCTATGGTAAAGGTTTAGTAGATGGAATTAGTCAGGTTAATATTCCAAATGCTGCCAATGTAGAACGGATCGTTGTCGAAACAATTATCAAACCTAGTGTGAGTGGTTGTGGTTCAACGCCAAGTAGCGTTACCTTAACTGCTGGTTCTAATACCCAAAATATTAGTGGCTCCGTTCTTTATAGAAATGGTAACCCAACAGGAAATAGAGTATATCGTACAGAATTTATCGGTTCATATAGTAGCGTGAGTGTTTCGAATACCAATGGTTGTAATCCCGTTTCTTTAATCGTTTACGCGGTAAGAAACCAAGCCAACGGAACGGCTTCTATCGTTACCGCTGATTATGATATTTATAGAACTACCGAAACCATCAATGTTCCCATCGGCACCTCTACTTCTTCTAGAAATATTACTTTAAGAATTCCAGTGTCGGAATTAACGAATGATTCCCGAATTATTCAAATTGGAGCTGTCGCAGGGTCGGCTTCTAATTCCATTACGGAAAACACTTACGATCCCGCACTCGGAAACTCGCTACGAATTATAGCGTTACCGGTTAATAACGTTCCTGGAAATGTTAGCTCAATTACCTTAACCATTACTTCGCCAGATAGTAATGGTGATTCTTTTATGGTTGGGGCGGTTTCCGTTTCTAATGACCAATGTACCAGTTGTGATAATGTAACCAACGGTGGAACGATTGGAACGGATGAACAAAGTTGTGAACCCTACGATCCCGCCAATATTGTGAATGTGAATGCACCTAGTGGAGGAACAGGAACTATTCAATACCGCTGGCAAAGATCTACTAGTTCTCAATCTGGCCCGTGGACAAATATCAATGGAGCAAATAATGCTTCTTATAATCCTGGCTATTTGAATCAAACGAATTGGTTTAGAAGATTAGCACGAAGAGATAATGGTTGTACAGAATTCACTGGAATCTCTAACGTAGTAGTCAAAGTAGTTGATCCGTCTTGTAGTTGTGAAATCTTCTGTCCAGGTAATCTTACCCTCGATTGCGACGATTCTACGCATCCTGACAATACCGGTTACGCAATCGTACTTTGTGGAGATGGTAGCAATAATCAATGTGAGCGCGCAGCAGGAAACTATACACTCTCCAACGAAAATTTTAATGACAACAATACCAGCTATTCACTCGATCAAGGATGGAATATCGGTAGCGGTTGTAATCCAAACTGCGGCGATGGTAGTACCGTTAATGCCTATATTGATTTTACACAATTTAACTATGCATACAATCGTAGTATCACTTCTCCTTCCATTGATGCTTGTTGTATCGACGAAGTAGAAATTGACTATTGTTTACGACAGGATTTATTTACCAATGGTGCTGCACCAGTGCAATATCTTTATGTAGAGGCGAGTATTAATGGTGGTGCTTGGAATGCTTTTAAGTCTTACACAACGGTTAATGGACAAACGCTAGATTATCTTGAAACTAATATAACGGTACCTGGTGCCGCAAACAATAATTTCCGAGTTCGCTTTCGGGTTCAAGGACCTGGAGGTAATTTCAGCCTTGGTGGTTGGGGCTTAGATAACGTTCGTTTATCTGGTTCTTCTTCTGGTTGTGATACGGATGCACCAAATAATTATACCGTTACTTATAGTGATAATACTACTAATGGTAGTTGTGCTGCCAATAAAACAATTACACGTACTTGGAGAGCAGAACGCTTTTCTGGAGAAATCCTTACTTGTACACAACAAATTCAAGTCGTAGACGACGTTGCACCAGATGTTGTTAGCGGACCCGCAGACTTAACCGTAGAATGTAATGCTATTCCTGGAGTTACTGCACCAACTTTCTCTGATGCTTGTGATAATAATGTGTCCGTAAGTTTCCAAGAAGATATCGTGAACGGTAGCTGTACAGATAGTTATGTCATTCGCAGAACTTGGACCGCGACGGACGATTGTAATAATCAACGGGTTTATCAACAAGAAATCACAGTAGAAGATACAACTAATCCTAGCATCAATGATCCTGCTGACCTCAATATCTCTTGCGAAAATCCAACACCTAATGTTGTAATTCCAAGCGCAACGGATAATTGTGATGACAACGTCAATGTTGTTTTGGATAGCGAGACGAGCACACAAGTCAACAATGGTTCTTGCCAAGAATATACTTATACAATTACACGTGTTTTTAGAGCAACAGATAATTGTGGCAACGTTGATCTCGCTACGCAATTAATCAATGTATCTGATCAAACAGATCCTATTATTACTTCGCCGGCAACTACAGAAATCGTAGAATGTAATGGAAGTGGTAATATCAATCAACTTAACGCGTGGTTAGCAGCAAATGGAAATGCTACGGCTGCGGATAATTGTGCTACAATTAGTTGGACAAATAACTTTAATGCACTCAGTGATTTATGCGGGGCAACGGGTACTGTAAACGTAGTATTTACGGCTGCGGATGCTTGTGGGAATACAGCGAGTACCACTGGGACATTTACGATTCAAGATCAAACACCACCAGTCGCAGTTTGTCAAAATATTACGGTGCAGCTTGACGCAAATGGAGAAGCCGTAATTACACCGCAAGATATTGATAATGGTAGCTCCGACGTTTGTGGCAATATCGCCAATCGTAGTTTAGATATCACAAATTTTGATCGAACGGACTTGGGGGCTAACGTAGTCACTCTAACCGTTACGGATGCTTGTGGAAATCCTGCCAATTGTACGGCAACGGTAACCGTAGAAGAATTTGACTTAGCCTTAAGAAAAACCTTAGCTGCCGGCGAAGATGATCGAGTCTATACGGGTGAAAATATTACCTTTACCATCGAAGTTTTTAACCAAGGAACCTTAACGGCGTCTAATATTGAAATCACTGATTATATTCCTACGGGTTTAACTTTAAATGATGGCAACTGGTCCGGCTCAGGAAATACTGCAAGTAGAATAATTTCAGGTCCAATCGCTCCAGGAGCTAGCGCTACCGTTAATATTACCTTTACGGTAAATCAAGCGACGGATGGTCCAATTATCAATCGCTCAGAAATAAAATCTGCCGATGCACCAGCAGGGTTTAACTCCATTGACGTCGATTCAAAACCGGATATGAATCCAGGGAACGACGTCGAATTCAATAATGAAATTAATAATGTCGCAGGCGATGAAGATGACGCAGATTTAGAACAAATCGGCGTTAAAGTTTTTGACCTTGCCTTACGTAAAACCTTAGCAGATAATGCCGACGAACGTGTTTATCCTGGAGAATTTATTAGCTTCAAAATTGAGGTGCTCAACCAAGGAACTGCGATCGCACAAAATATTGAAGTCTCCGAATACATTCCAGAGGGATTAGTACTTGCAGATGAAAACTGGACAACAGGTCCTAATAATACGGCGACTAGAATGATTCCTGGTCCCATTTTTCCTGGACAAACTTCAGAGACTTTCGTCTTAATGCAAGTTTCACAAACTTTCCAAGGAGAAATTTTAAATCGCGCAGAAATCAGTCGCGCAGAAGATGAACTGGGAGATACTCCTCAAGATATCGATTCTAATTCGGATCAAAACCCAACCAATGATGTTGAAGTCAACGATGAAATTAACAATGGTGGAAACGATGAAGATGATGCGGATGTAGAACGGATCAAAGTTGAAGTCTTTGATATTGCTTTACGCAAAACCTTAAATGATGGCGAAGATGAACGGGTTTATCCAGGAGAAGATATTACCTTCAAAATTGAAGTAATCAATCAAGGAACCGTAACCGCTCAGAATATAGATGTAATTGATTATATCCCTGCGGGCTTAACTTTAAATGATCCTAATTGGTCCGCTGCACCAGGTAATGTATCTACCCGAAGAATGATTTCCGGACCAATTGCTCCGGGCGAAAGTGTCTTCATCACCATTACTTTCACCGTTACACAAACCACGCAAGGTCAAATTATCAATATTGCAGAAATAGAAAGTGCAGAGGATGAGTTTAACGACAAACCTGTTGATATTGATTCTACACCAAATATGGGACCCACCAATGATTCCGGTGGAGTAGTAAACTCTCCTGATGATAATAATGTAGATGGCAACGGAAAAGCAGGGGAAGATGAAGATGATGCGGATCCAGAAGATATCCAAGTAGAAGTTTTCGATTTAGCCTTACGCAAAACTTTAAACGCTGGCGAAGATGCGCGGGTTTATCCTGGTGAATTTATCAGTTTCAAAATTGAAATATTCAACCAAGGAACAGTTGCGGCAGAAAATGTAACAATCACGGAATACATTCCCGCGGGGATGAGTTTAGAAGATAGCTTCTGGACGGCTGGACCAAA
>JBGCFY010000250.1:0-25671 GCA_045110315.1 Saprospiraceae bacterium | reverse complement strand
GGTCCAACTATAAGTGTATGGACTTAAACCACTACTAGCATTAGCACTCAAGCTCAAGTCACTAGCAGAGCAATCTGGGTTCAAGGTATAACTTGCAGCGGGTGCGGTTGCAGGAGATGGATTAACAATAATGGTCGTCGTATCTAATAAGTCAAAATAGCAATTTGTGCTAGTATTAATAATTGTAACTTCATAAGAAGTTGTTGTTTGAATATTCATAAAAGTTGGCATTGCATTCGTTGCAATAACCGTTGGATTCCCTAGTACCCTCCATTCATAATTTGCACCAACTACCGCACTCGTTACGGATAAAGTAACGCTTTCGTCTGGACAAATTCCAGTGTTTGGTTCTCCAGTAATAATTATGTTAGCGGGCACACAATCAATAAGCGTGGGATCATCGGAAGTTCCTTGATCACCTGGATCGCTAGGATTTGTTCCTTCGTAATCTGATCCTCCATCAGAATTGTCGATTACGACTATGGGATTTCCAGTTCCATCTTCTAGTGGATTTCCATTATCATCTAATCCTTCTCCTGTAGCAATTGTTTGATTACTTAATGGGTAGACCGCAGCATTAGGATCAATTTCTATCGTGAGATTTATTTTTATTTCTTGACCCGGCTCTAGTAAATCAGTTGCTGCACCTGCAAAAATATCATTATCTCCAGTTCCATTGAAGGTAGCATTTAAAGTCGGCGTATTGGCAGCCGTACTTGCAACAATGGATACAACTGGACTCGGTGCTCCTGCCGTAGGGAAAGCACTTCCTAGTTGAGTAGTAAGGTCGTCGGTTAGGCTAAGATTAGTCAAATCAACAGGACCTGTATTTTTAACTCCCAATTCAAAAGTGATCGCTACATTTCCAGAAGGAAGCGTATTCACGGATAAAACTTGCTTGATTGTTCGAATTTCTGGCGTTGGAAGAAGCCCCGCATCACAGGTTAATTTATCTCCGGCAAAGGCATCAAACGAAAATGTATTTGTCAATCCAGCAGCATTTACATCACTATCTAAATCATCAGTTGTCGTATTAGTTTGAGTAAAACTAAAGTTATCGCCAAGCACACTAGTTGTAGCATCAAAGTCAAGGTAGTAATCTCCTGATGGAATATCTGCGAATAAATATCCACCATTGCTATCTGTTAATACAGTATCGACGGGTAAACCTGTATTTGAATCATATAAAATAACGGTTACTCCTTGTATTCCCGTTTCGCCCCCATCTTGTATACCATCGCCATTCGTATCTATCCAGACAAAATTTCCAAGATCTGCACTAGGTACAATCCCGGCATCTATAGTTAAATCATTTCCTGTGGTCGGATCAAAGTTAAAGCTATTCGTAAAGCCAGCACTACTAACGTCGCTATCATTTGCACCGTTTCCAGCATTTGCATTCGTGAATAAAAAGTTATCTCCTGAGACAGTACTAGTCGTTGGATCAAAACCAATATAGTAGTCTCCTTCAGGAACATTGGTAAAACGGTATGCACCTGAGCCATCCGTAAAGACTGTATCTAAAGCTAAACCAGTGTTCACGTCGTATAAAATAACCCTTACATTTTCTACGCCCATTTCTCCCGTATCTTGGATACCGTCGCCGTCAGCATCTACCCAAACGAAGTTTCCGATCTCGGCAACTGGGACTACTCCCGCGTCGTGTGTTAAGTCATTGCCATTCGATGGATTAAAATTAAAATCGGTGCCCCGACCACTTGCATTTGCTTCACTATCATTCGCACCAGTTCCTTGATTAGTAGACGTAAATAAATAATTTGCCGCTCCACCAGCAGTACTCAAATCGTAGATTAAATAATAATCACCCGCCGACTGATCCGCAAAAACGTAAGCTCCACTTGCATCCGTCAGCACCGTATCTAAAGGAGTATCCGTATTCGCATCGTATAATATGACAGAAACGTTTTGGATACCAGATTCGCCATCATCTTGTAAACCATCGCCATCCGTATCTATCCATACGTAATCTCCAATATCTGCGACTGGAGATAATCCCGCAGCATGATCTAAGTCATCACCGCTCGTCGCATCGAAAGTAAAGCTTGGTGTAATTCCATTACTATCAGCCTCGCTATCATTCGTCCCATTTCCTTGACCTGCCTCTACAAAAGGAAAGTCCGATGCTCCGGGCGTAACACTCGTTATCGTATTAAAATCTATATAATATTCTCCACTTGGTATATCCGTAAATAAGTATTCTCCATTCGAATCTGTGAATACAGTATCTAAGGCTAAACCAGTATTAGAATCATATAAAATCACCATTACATTTTCTACCGGTGTATCCATACCATCTTGTAGACCGTCATCATTATTATCTATGAATACATAATTTCCAATGTCTGCTACTGGCACCAATCCAGCATCGTGTGTCAAGTCATTCCCCGTAGTTGGGTCGAAGCTGAAGCTTGGCGTAAAGCCATTATTATCTGCTTCGTTATCGTTAATTCCGTTACCTGTTCCTGCAGTTGTAAAAGGATAATCAATACCGGAAACATTAGTACTTGGATCAAAACCTAGGTAGTAATCGCCCGTAGGAATATTGGTAAAACTATACGCGCCTAATCCATCCGTAAAGACAGTATCTAAGGCTAAACCAGTATTGGCATCGTACAAAACAACCATTACGTTTTCTACACCCGTTTCTCCCGCATCTTGGATACCATCGCCGTCAGCATCTACCCAAACGAAATTTCCGATCTCGGCAACTGGGACTACTCCCGCGTCAATATCTAATTTATTTCCATTGTAAGGATCAAAATTAAAGTTTGTTGTTTGACCATTACTGCCAGCATCGCTATCACTAACCGTATTACCAACGCCTTGATTAGTAAACTCATAATTCCCAATTCCTGAACCGTCAGGATTAAAGCTGACGTAATATTCTCCTCCAGGTATATTTTCAAAAAGGTAATTTCCGTTTATATCAGTGTATACCGTATCAATGGGTAAACCCGTAGTGAAATCAAATAAAATCACCTCAACGTTTGGAATGCCCGCTTCTCCTATATCTTGAATACCGTCACCGTCCGAATCTACCCAAACAAAATTCCCAAGATCTGCTAACAAAGTAAAACATACGGAAGTAGTGGTATCACATTCTCCGAAGGCAAGACTTACACAAGGGGCAAAACCATTTTGGTCTAAATTATTTCCATTGATGGGTGCATAGCCCGCAGGAGTTAAAAATTGTACTTGATAATCTCCGGCAAGTAAGCCGTCAAAACCATAGTTACCATTTCCACTCGTCGTGGTTTCTCTTAAAACAGTAGTCGTGTCACTACAATCAAATAATCGTACGGTAACATTTGCCATTCCGGGCTCAGTCCCATCATTCGTATTATTGGCATCTACATCTTCACAAACGGTATCGCCAATAAAAACACATCCTACGGGCAAGTTATTCAACTCAATATAAGGATCACCCTGTTCTACCTCAAAAGAAAGATAATAAGGATTTCCGACCGCAGTTTCATCATCTAAATATCCGTTCGATGCATCTGAACCAAAAACCGTTGGATCTGGACCGGAAGTTACATCATAAGGTCCCGCCAGTGGTAACCTTGTCGTACTCAGGCTAATTCCATCTGGATGGGTATAAGTAATTGTATAGATTCCGGCAGGACCTACTTCAAAAAACTCATAGGCGCCTGTAACACCATCTTGAATGATTACAACTTCCGAGTTGGGAATTCCATTTGGTCCAGTTACTGAAATTGTACCTCCAGTAACAATAAACCCTGTTTTATCACAATAGATATATCCCGTAGGGTCATGCTCTAGCAGCATAACTACAGCATCGTCTATATCGTCTTCATTAGGATTTCCATTATCTACTTCTGAATCCGTATCCGTTACTGGATTTCCGTTTTCATCGAAGGTCTCTGTTATTTCTGCGGTGTTCGCTAAACTAGCATTTGAAGCACCGTAAATTACTTTTAGTACAATGTTAATGCTAGCAGATCCGCCTGCGGCTATTGGGCCAGGAATGGTTACCGTAGCGGTACTATCATTGATTGAAGTCCAAGCATTCGTATCGTTAGGACTTAGCATTGTCCCCGCGGGGATGCGATCTACGATCGCAATATTCGTCGCTGCAATATCTCCTTCATTGTCAATAATAATTGTATAAGTAACATCGTCTCCTAAGTCTACTGCATTCGCTTGTCCCGTCGCTAATACTTTCTCTAAACTCAAATCAAAAGTTGCACCTGGTTGAATAACAATGCGATCTTCATCGTCATCTGGTAAACCATCACCCTTGTCATCTACGGTAGATCCGGTACTCGGATTACTGTCTATATCAGCACCGTTCATCGCAGAAATTTCGGTTTCATTGATGTAAATACCTCCTGGCAATACAGTTGCGGCAATCGTTAAGCTTGCGGAATTACCTCCTGCTAAGTCCCCTATCATCCATATACCTGTACTATTATTATAAGCACCGCCACTATTATCATTGACGTAAGCAAATCCAGAAGGTAGTTGTTCTGTTACTTCAATTCCTGTTGCTCCAATTAAACTTTCATTAACTACAGTAATGGTAAAAATAATAACCTCTCCAATTGCAGGATTGATATTATTTACCATTTTATTAATTGCCAAATCGGTAGGAGGAATAATTCCGGCATCGTGGGTTAAATCATTTCCCGTACGGGGATCAAAACTAAAACTAGCCGTAGTACCATCAAAATCAACTTCACTATCATCTGCACTATTTCCAGCACCAGCTTCCGTGAAACCATAATCTTCGTATCCAACTGCTGAGTTCAAATTAAAACCAAGAAAATAATCCCCGAATGGTAAGTTTTCAAATAGATAAAAACCATTAGTATCAGTCGTAGTAGTCGCAATGGACAAACCGGTATTTGCATCGTAAAGCGTTACACTAACTTGTTCTACTCCAGGTTCACCAAAGATATCTTGAAGACCATCCATGTCGGTATCTACCCAGACAAAGTTTCCAAGATCTGCTTGCGGGACAAAACCTGCATCAATGGTAAGATCATCTCCATTGGCAGCGTTAAAATTAAAAACATTTGTTTCGTTCGTTCCAGAATTAACGTCACTATCAAGCAGTGTATTCCCACTAGCAAACTGGGTAGTTGCTACGTATTCGATTCCTGTTGTATTCGTTGATATATCAAATTCAACATAGTAATCGCCAGAAGGTATTTCTTCAAAAAGATAAGCACCATTATTATCTGTAATAACGGTATCTACTGGTAAGCCTGAATTCGCATCATAAAGGGTTACCGTTAAGAATTCGATTCCTGTTTCGGTTCCATCCTGTAAACCATCATTATTTAAATCCTCCCAAACAAAATTTCCAAGGTTCGCACAAGGTTCTTCTACCACTACAAATGGACAGCAATTTCCGTAAGGACAGCTTCCTCCATCCACTTCCACTTGGTAAGTGCCACTCTCAGCAACGGTAATCATATACGTTGTTGCATCAGTAATGGCTATCCCATCTTTAAACCATTGGTAACTAGAAAATTCATCTGGAATCTGAATCGTTTTTTGTTCTCTGCATAATAAACTCACGGGCACCGCAGTACAAACCCCTTGTTGATCATCCTCCGTTTCATCATCGTTACCGGGAGTAGAATCCAAATCTCCTTCCGCCATATCTGTAATCTCGGCAACGTTAAAAATAGCGCCACCAATTCCCGTAATCTGTGCATAGATTTTTCGGGTTAAGGTATCTCCAGGTAAAATCACACCAGGGATTGTCCATAATCCCGATACAGGATCATAGTTACCATCATCAGGTAAAGTGCTTAAATAACTTAAGCCAACGGGTAAGGCATCCGTCACTTCTACGAACGAAGCACCGTTAGGTCCTTGGTTAATCAAGGTAAGGTCATACGTTAGTACCTCTCCAATATTAGCCATACTAGTACTTACCGTTTTAAACAGTTCTAAATCTGTACAATTGACTCCTTGTACCGATTGGAAGTAAGCAATTTTACAATCTTCCAAATCACGATACGTTAAGGTATAGGTTTGAATACCTACGGGCGCACTGGCGAGTGTTAATGGGTCATTTGGATCTACCAATCCGGTGGTAGGCGTCCATTGGTAATCGTAAAAACCAGTTGGTCCTGTCAGTTGAACTTGTCCACCCATACAAGCTTTGATCAAATCCCCTGTTTCAGACTCTAGCCCTTTGAAGGTTGCGGAGACGGTATCTACACTTGTACAAACGCCACTCGGAGAGATCGTTAATAAAACATACTGTAATGTTTTATCTACTGCGTCAAAATGAGTATAATTTAAATTAGTATTAGGATCAAAATTATCGACTAAAGAATCAACGGGCGCACCATCTAATCCAAACCATTCATAACTAAAACCTTGCGCACTCAAATCTGTTCCACAGCCTAAGCTTAAAATATCAGAACTACAGCCAATTGGATTATCTCCTGCGTTAGCAGTCTTGAGAGCATTCGCTCTAATTTCAGGTGTTCCACAACTACAGCTATTGGCTACCGCAATGATTTTACAAGACCAAGTTGGATCAGCAAGCAAAAATGGACCTGCTGACATCGCAACCTCAGTTCCTACTGGAATGCCAGTTAAGTGTACTCCATTACCAATTAAAATATCACCAACGCTGTAATCATCACTATTATCTGCATCATAATAAAAATCAATACTTACTTGGTTTATCACAGGAATGCTTCCTGTATTTCGAATAGTTAATTCCTCTATATTCAAGGTCGCAAAATCACAGCTAGCGGCCACGATCATACTCGTTAAATCTATTAACGTATTTTTTGCGCCCGTCATAATTTGAGCGTTGCAAACATTTGCGGGCGTACCACAGTAAGACGTACTACTTCTTACCGTTCGCATAAATATTAAATTGTCGTCTTCACAAAGTATTCCAGAAGTATCTTGAGTGACTTGTAAGCTAAAAGGAATACTCGTAAACGCGGGAATATTTGGATTAATTGCCCACTTCAATTCTTGAAAAGTACTCGTACCTCCTCCTATTGGGCCGACCGGACCAAAGGTTGTTATCTTCGGGGTAGCGTTTGAAAGATATGCTGGATTAAAAGTAACCGATTCAAAACTCCATGCTGGTGGTAAAGCAATCACCAAACTATCTTGACCGTCCGTCATTCCAGTAAAAATAAAATCGCCCGACAAATCAACCGTTGCACCATTATCGCAGCCGTTCAGTGGCTCTCCGGCAATCGATAAATTCATCGTTGAATTATAAGGTTTAGACGAACCCTCTAAATCTATTTGTTTGCCCGCTTGTAGTAAAGTGAGTACTTCATCTTGACAGTAAGTATGACCTTTAGAAATCAATCGAATAAAATCACCACCAATAAAATCACAACTGACATCTACATCAAACCTTAATCTAAGTTTCCGAATAGGATCAAAAGGAGAAAGGGAAAATGGAAAACCTTCCCAGCCTTGAGGATTTGTACCATCATTCCAATCAAAGCTTGAAATCAATTGATCTAATTCCCAGATATATTTTATCCCTTGCGGTAAAATAATAATATCTGTAGGCACACCCAATGCGTGGCTATAGTTTGGACTAGAAACATCGCAAGGATAGCAACCTAGTTCTGAGCCCTCAATGATTTGCATCGCATCCGTATAGGGTAAAAACAATTCAACTACTGGCTCATAGATCGTACCAATTCCAACGTTAGTTACTTCTATTTCGTACGTCACAGGAGTGCAAGGGATCAAGGTATCCGGTTGTTGTAAGAACTCTTGTTGTAAACTACCGCCTTCCGTTTCTAAATATAACGTTGTACTCGTTGAGGAACAAGATAATCCTCCTTGAATCGCTTGCTGATCACTCGTAGGAATTGCGTCACAATCCCATCCTACTAAAACAGTTAAAGAATCATAGCATTCTTCGTAATCAGCGTCCAATGTAAAAGCGGTATTAGAAAATCCACTCATTGTTCCCAATGGATAAACATTGTTGATGGGGGTAATGGTTGTTCCATTAGAACGCCTTAAGGCTGCGGGAACAATAATCCCACTTTGAGAAACAAAAACCATCCAAGCATTTGTTGCTGGAGCACCGTTATTTTCTCTTACAGTAATGCCCCAAGTTGCTAGGTCGTTATACGCTTGAAAAGTATTATTGAAAGCAGGACTAGAAACTGATAAATCTGGGATTACAATCTGCGTTGGATTGTTTTTGACGGCATCTAACCTAATCGTTTCATCCAGAAGCGCAGGAGAGCAATAATCGAGTTCCCCTTCCATAAACATTTTCGGGATATTAGATTCAGAAGAGCAACTTCCATCGAAATAAGCTCTAACCCAATAACGATATCCTCCACTAGGACTGTCTGTTCCATCGTTTCCAGTACAAGAGCTATAATAACTATCCCAATCCAATACTACAAATCCATCACTAATTACACTATGTACCGTAACATCTTCATTTAAAGTTAGTGCACTAGACTGTCCTAAATGTCGAGAATTATCAATTCGTCGCAACTCCAAATAATCTAAAGTCAAGCCTGGGGGAATTTCAAATCCAGTTTTTTTCGGTGCGACCCATCTCCTAATTTCATATGGAAATGGTTTACTAAAAAATGTTCCTCCTCCGATACAAAGATCATAACGCAACCCAAAGTAAGTACCACCACATCCATTGATTCCACTTCCATCATTACTAAAAGTTTGTGACTACCCTACTTGTTGGTAACCAACAGGAATATCATTGCAACTCAGTTGATCAGCCCCTTCTGGGTCTTCCGAAAATCCTGCATACCAGTCCATGTCAATATTAACTTGATCAATCTGACAACCGGGATTATTAGCATTTACAAAAGTTCCTAATATAATGACAGAGTCTCCCTGTTCGTAAACAAAGTCACTGGGAATATCACCACAAGATTGTAACAGGCCTGTTGTTAAATAATACTTGGCGCTTAAATCATCTGGAGTTATAAATACGTTAGGTGTACACGTTGTATATCTAACTCCAGCAGAGGCATCATAAATTTCTAAAGTATTGGCTGATCCTAATGCGTGAGGATTGGGAAAGTTTAGTTCCAAATAAACATAGTCAAAAAATTGCTGCGGTTCGGTGCCTGCAATATTAACAATTGCTTTGGAAACAAAAGCCAACTCATCTCCAGGTAACGCTCGGTCGCTACAGACTCTACTCCTATCAATTGTACCACCAGTATCTGCACAGCCATCATTGTCGTTATCTGGTGCTCCAAAACAAGCACGCGTAACTGTTCCAACTACAGGGTTCATTCCCGTACAAGGACCACAACCACAGGAGGAAAGCTGCGTCGTAGCAGATTCACAGGCAATAGAAATTAAACAATTGTCACTGCAAGTACCATCGCCAATTCGGTATCCTAGATCCATTGTCGTGCCAGCAGTTCCCCCTCCAGCACAAGGCGTGCAAGCGTAAGAAACATCATAGCTCAACTGAGAACCACTTCCGTTCGTCGCACCAAAACAAATATATACATCGGTACTTCCATCTAGATTATTGGTAACGGTTTCTTGTGTAATCGATCTAGGAGAATTGCCTTGACCATCAAGCCAAGTAAAATTACCTTGGTATGCTAACGGAGCATCTAAATGAATATCCAGACAAGCTTCTCCTGAAAAATTAAGCGTTGTCCATTCGGGAGCAAAGTCTAAATCTAATACCCAACGTAAAGTATCGCCATCATCAATCGATGCGGGAATATTATCGGAAGTGCTCGCGGCTAAATTAATTGGATTATTACTTCTATTATTATCACGAATAGTAATTCCACACGAATTATTATAAATTAAATCTGCATAGAGTCCAAAAATTTGAGTATTTGCAGGACTACAATCTCCCGTACAACAAAACTTACTAGTCGCTCTCACTTTAATCGTCCGAGGTCCTTCGATCGGCCCGAAAGCAGCAGGAAAAGTAACTTGTGTATAGGCATCTCCAGAGGGCGCACAGCCCGATAGGGCACTCGCATCTTGTCGGGAAGCAGAAAAACTTGCGGGTAAAACATTAATCCAACTTCCAGTTCCTGTATCTATTTGAATACTATTTGGATCAATCCAACCTGAATTTCTTCGCGTTAATTCAAAACCTAAATCGTAAATTTTTCCACTATCTAAGCTCCATTCGAATTCAACTAAGGCGCCGTCATCAATACAGCTACCAATATCCGTTGTGTATCCTTGGTAGCTAAAACTAGGCATCGCTTCATCGATGATCACCTCCATATTCAAATTTTGGTTACTACAGGCTGTTCCTTCACATCCCCACTCTACCGTTGCTTGACCACCATTGTGGTCGCAATCTGTAATCACTACATCTTCTGTCCAACTATACCGACTTCCAGTGCCCATTGGAAGCGTAATCCCATAAGTTGCGGCGTTTGTTGCGTTAATCGTAAAACAATTACTTCCATCTAAAGTTAAATTGACATTATTTAGTTGTTGATTACTGACGTTTATCCCCGTACCATAATTCATACAAATCACAAATTCGTTCAAGGCAGCGTTAACCCCAGATTGAACGATCTCAAATTCTCGCTCAAAGGGAGGAGCATTCACTTCCGTTATTACTCCGATAATATTGTTGATGGGTTGAGGAATCAAAAAAGGGATCTTAATCGAAGAGGTAAAAGGTTGAAAAGGTGAATCTGCCGTCGTAATTACATTATTTGCTTCATCGGCATTTAAGGTAAATACTAAATTAGCTTCCTCACTTGGTGGTCCGAGTAAATAATTAAGGGTGGTACAATTGGTTGTAATTCGAAAGGTATAAAACCGCTCTTCTCCTACCGTATAATCTGGAAGTGTAAAACTAGGATTAGTACTCGTACCAATATTACTTGGCAATGAATCTGGACCAGATTGGATATATTCCATACCTGGTTGTAACCCAATACTCAGCGATACATTGGTTCCCGAAGAAAACCCAACGGTTCTAATCGTGAATAAACCACCAACACCATCACATATTGACCATTGATCAGTATCAGAAGGAGGTGTTATTTCAGTAATATTGATACCTTGACTAAATACAGTAGTAGTAAAAAAACTACAATACAAAACGAGGAACAGTAAACGGGAGAAGTGTTTCATAATTCGATTAAAAGCTTGACAAGAATAAAGTATCAATTAGAGTTTATTGCAATAGCAAAACTTTCCTCAAATTGAAACTTTCAAATTAACACATCACATTATTCATAAAACACTATTTTACAAATACTTATTTATCAAAAACAAAACAATATAAAATAATAATATCTATACAAACACACGAACGTGACATAGTATACTTAAAAAATACAATAAAAAAATTTACCTATTTTTCTACAGAAAAATAAATCACGCAGAAGATCATGCTGCGTTTATCCTTACGGATACCTTCAGTAAGGTATTTTTTTTAATTGGGGTAAGTAAAAAGAGCGAACGGTAGAAAGACAACCTTATTCAAGGTAGATTTTGTTTGTGCCGGAGTGTTCATGTGTTGTGTTTTTGTTTGGAAAAAAATTCTTAAAAATGAGCACTTTAGTGACATACTCATTTTTCTTTAATTGTAGTTTTGTATTATCTATTCTCATATACTTAGATTATCGACAAAATGTTACAGGCAAAACGAACTAATTTACTTTGTTAGCAGAAAAAAAATACTTCAACCGAAAAAAAAAATCAAAAAAAATCACAGAATCGTGACATTGTTTAATCTTATATTTCTACTTTTTATAGTAAAAAAACAGAATATGTAGACTATCCGTAGATTAAATAAGAAAAAAAAAGGAAACCTAGAAGATAGGAACTAAAAAGGAGGGCAAAAAAGTAGCAGAAAAAATAAAACAAATCTAGTTATTGCTAATCAAGAAAACGCAAAGGTATCTTTTCTCCATTATTTCTAGGATAACACACACTGCTTATCCCATATAATGCGACCAAGGATTTGTGACGAACAAAATAACGTCTCTATTTTGGACCGTGTTATTCTGCTTCTGGGTACTCAACTCGAATATGGTGAATGCTTTTTAGCAATTTCTTGAACGCTTCTTTACATACCTCTAACTCTTGAAAACTAAGTGCAGCTTCCGTAAATTGTCCATTCGCAATTTTTCCAGTTACAATTTTCTCTACCAGATCGTGAATATCAGCTTCTCCAGGATTCTTCAAACTCTTGGAAGCAGCCTCAATCGAATCTGCCATCATCAAAATCATTTCTTCCTTGGTTTGCGGTTTAGGTCCAGGATAACGGTAAGCAGCTTCATTAATCGGTTCGTTCGGAAAATCTTTCCGCTGATTGCGATAAAAATACTCTACCCTCGTCGTTCCGTGATGGCTTTCAATAAATCTGATGATGATACTTGGCAGTCGATGCTTCTTTGCTAGCTTCACCCCTTCCGTTACGTGTTCAATAATCAGTCGAGCACTTTCTAAATTACTAAGTGACTTGTGTGGATTTCCCCCACTCTGGTTTTCAATGAAATATTGCGGTTGCAGTGCTTTCCCAATATCATGGTACATCGCTGCAACTTTCACCAATAGAGCATTCGCCCCAATTTGGTTCGCTGCTGCTTCCGATAAATTGGCAACTTGCAACGAGTGTTGTAAGGTTCCCGGCGCTTTGATCGATAATTCTTTTAACAAACTATGATTCATATCTGAAAGTTCCATTAAAGTAATATTGGAAGTAAAACCAAAGACTCTTTCCATCAAAGGAATCAATGGATAAGCCAATAAGGTCAGAAAGGCATTTAAAAATAACCAAACGAAAACAGAACCATCTAAGGCGGATAAATTACCTTCTTGGATCAAAGCCAATCCAAAATAAGCAAAGGCATAACTTAAAAAGATAAAGAAAATAGAAAGGAAATAACGACTCCAATAGCGGGTGTCGAAATCGGCCAACACAGCTACGATACCCGCGAGAATTTGCATAAACGTAAATTCGTAACCCAAAGAACAAAGAAAGCTGGCGATCAACAACAACACAATATGGGTAAATAAAGCTAATTGTTCGTCGTAAAAATTCTTAATGACAATCGGTACAATGCAATAAGGAATCATGTAGGGACTCAATAATTGCGTGTACTCAATGACACTAATTAAATAACTAAAAACGACCAACCAGAGTAGCATAAAAACAACACGATGAAATTTTGCAAAAACTTCAGCGGCGTGATATTGTAAATACAAAAGAAAAACACAAATAATCAAACTCGTCAGCAATAAGTAACCGAAAAATACTCCATAGTGCGACTTTTTATCACTAACTTCTCGCTCGTATTGTTTTTGAAAAGAAACTAGTTTTTGATAAATCCCATCCGTAATAATACCATTTTTAGAAATAATCAAATCCCCCTTGTTCACCATTCCATTCATCCTCGAAATACCTCCTAATTGTTGCGCTTGAAACTTTTTAGTCAAGGTATCATTGTAGCGAACATTAGGAGAAAAAATCTCAATATCTAAAAGTGGCAACAAAAATTCTGGTTCTTGCAAGCGACTATCAAAAAGAGAATCACTTACCCACAATTCAACTTTTTTAGGCGTAAGCAAATGTTGGAGCGTTTGCTTTTGTGTCGTATTCCCTTTCAGTAAATTGATGACAAAGTCTGCTCCCTTTTGCTCGTGCGACGGATCTAGTTCAACAATCCCAAAGTCGTAAATCTTTTCAATCACATCCTTTCCATACTTCTGGTACGCCTCGGGGCGGCTACGTACATCTTCAAACTGCCGATCCGTATCAATCAATCTATATTGTTCACGGAAGGCTTTTCCAAAGTCTAATTTTTTCTGGCGGGCGACATCTAGATCAAATTCGTAGTACGGAGAAAACTCTCCCTCCAGCACGTTCATTTCTTCCTTGACCTCCTCTGTTGGTCGTAAAATGGCAAAATCAAATGGCGCTTTCAAATCATCATAGTGCCAAGTTTGTCCAGCGACAAATTGGTATTTGAACTTTGCATTATTAGGAAAGAGAAAACTAATAAATATAATGACTCCAAACACCAACAGGTATTTAGCAATATTAGGAAGTTTCTGAATCGCCGATTGAAATTGATTGGGCATATACAACGTTTAGGATTTTCGCGGATACCAATTTACTTCTGGTGCACCAAAATCTTGTGCAATTTGTCGAGACAATACAAACAAATAATCCGATAGCCGATTCAAGTACTGGATCAAAATCGCTTCGACTCCTTCTTCCGCATCCAATGCTACTACCAAGCGCTCTGCTCGCCGACAAACACAACGGGCGATATGACAAGAGGAAACTACGGTATGTCCTCCTGGTAAAATAAAGTTTTTCAGCGGTGGCAAAGTTTCGTTCATCCGATCAATCTCCTTTTCTAGCAATTCAATATCTGCTTGATGCAAATCTGGTGTTTGCATATCTTTAGAAGGATCACTCGCCAAGTTAGCACCGATTGTAAAAAGTCGATCTTGTATTTCTTTCAATAAATCTTGCTGTGCCGCATTGTTAACAGAATCTCGCAACAAGCCAAGGTAAGAATTCAATTCGTCTACCGTACCATATGCGTCGATCCGTAGATGGTGTTTCGGTAATCTTTTACCGCCAAATAAAGAAGTCTCGCCTTTATCTCCCGTTTTCGTATATATCTTAAATGCCATTGAGGTAAATCTTTTGAGTTTAGACTAATATAGAATAGCCCAAAGATACGAAAACTCAACAGGATTGAAAGCCAATCCGGTTGAGTTGCTGTATTTTATAACTAATTCCTAATAGAAAATTACGCGCCTATTTCTGTCGATATCTTGCCTCTGGATCGTAAGCACTAATCACATTCTCGTTGATAACATCCGTTTCTACCAAACCATCCCGCAAACGAATAATTCGACGCGTATGTTCTGCAATATCAGGTTCGTGTGTGACGATGATTACTGTATTTCCTGCTTTATGAATGTCTTCAAAAATTCCCATAATTTCAATGGAGGTTTTCGTATCCAAGTTTCCCGTAGGCTCATCTGCCAAAATAATCGCCGGATCATTCACCAAAGCACGAGCAATAGCCACCCGTTGTCTTTGTCCACCAGACAATTCGTTGGGTTTATGGTCTTTTCGATCTGCCAAACCTACGGCTTCCAAGGCTTTACTCGCTTTCTCATTCCGCTCCGATTTGCTCAATCCTGCGTATACTAAAGGTAGCGCTACATTATCCCAAGCAGAAAGTCTTGGCAACAAATTAAAAGTTTGAAACACGAAGCCAATTTCTTTATTTCTTACTTCCGCCAGATCGTTATCCGGCATCGTACTCACATTCGTTCCGTTGAGAAAATAACTTCCACTCGTCGGCGTATCTAAACAACCCAGCAAATTCATCAACGTAGATTTGCCCGACCCAGAAGGTCCCATTAAGGCAACGTATTCATTTTTTTTAATATCTAAACTAACGGATTGTAAGGCGTGTACCTTTTCCGCTCCCATGATATAAGTCTTTCTCAAATCTTGAATGCCAATGATTGTTTCCATAACTAGGTTTCTATATTTTGTAATTTAAATATTTTACTGCTATTCTTCGTAATTTTTCTCCTCAACCGCTCTGCCGAAGCTCAATCTTCAATCCAAGTCGATCACCTTCGGTACCGTAAAAAAAGGATCCGCTTTAGTTACAGCATTCTTTAAAGCTTCTGCTGTTGATAATTCGTGCTTTACTTCGTCCTTTCTCAGTACCTGCGCCCGATCTCCCATATGAATTAAAGGGGCTACCGACTCCGTATCCAAACTATCCAGCTTTTCTACCATAGACAGAATATTATTCATATCGGTAAGCAATAACGCTTTCTCCTGCTCTGATAAGGCGAGTTTCGCTAAATTTTCTAGTTTCGAAATTAAAGGTTTGTCTACTTTCATAATAAAAACTTAGATGTTCGTTACATATTTATCGTCTAAAATACTCATTTCCTGCAAAATAATACTTTGTATCTTAAATTGTCTAGAATTTAGATACAGAAATTGTTTACCTAAAAAAATAAGATGCTACGTATACAAACAACTTTTCAACAAAAAATAAGCTTAACAAAGCTACACCGTAATGATAAATTAGGAGATTTACGGCTAGGATAAAAAGTACGAATGGAAATCTTAGAATTAATCCTTCGTATTTTTCTAAAATAACGCTAGGAATTGTATTTTCGCAGTTCATTTTATTCAAAACTTGGATCAACACGAACCTTAAAATTCACGCGTTTGTGATACTCCAACTACCCAAGTGAGCCATTGAAGTTGTTTTAAAATGATGGCAGCAAAGTCTATTTTTAACAATTTCATTATCAACGACATACAATTCATGGAAAACAAACCCAAAATTAAGCACATTGCCATTGCTGGAAATATTGGCGCAGGAAAAACCACGCTTTGTACCCATTTAGCGAAACACTTCAATTGGGGTGTACACTATGAATCTACGGATAATAACCCTTATCTAGGGGACTTTTATACCGATATGAAACGTTGGTCGTTTAATCTACAAATTTATTTTCTTAATAATCGCTACCGACAAGTACTTAATATTTTAAATGGCGAACAGACCGTCATTCAGGATCGTACCATTTATGAAGATGCGCATATTTTTGCACCTAATCTTCACGATATGGGCTTAATGTCTACCCGAGATTTTAATAATTACCTCGATTTGTTCAAATTGATGACTTCACAAATTGAAGCGCCAGATTTATTGATTTACCTGAAGGCAAGTATTTCTACTTTGGTAGATCACATTGAGAGTAGAGGAAGAGATTACGAGGGAAGTATGAGCTTAGATTATTTAAAACGCCTCAACGAACGTTATGATACTTGGATTAGTAGCTATACGGAAGGGCGGCTTTTAATTATTAATGCCGACGAGGTTGATTTTAAAAATAACCCAGCAGATTTAGGCGAAATCATTAATAAAGTATCGAGTAATCTACATGGTCTTTTTTAACCTTAGTTAGTTTACCATAAAAAATAATATCAAAGGTATTAAGCCTGAACTTGATCTTTAGTTTTGGCGGATGGAGTTGTTTCTAATTGTAAATACTCTTTTATGCTTTCGGGCACCAAGGCTTTCCAGTCGCTTCCCGTAGAAGCATAGGCAATTCCACCGAACAAACCAAGGTGAAAAATTAAGGAGATTAAGAGGGCGGTACGTCTATTCGAACGTTCTTTTCTAATAAATTTGTAATTTTTCATGACGAGTATGCGTTTAGAGCGTATTGACATTTTGAAGTTGTTTAACCATATTTAATCCTTCGAAAAGTAGTTGAGAAAGGCTTTGCCTTCTTACAAAAAAGCAACTATTCGTGGAGTTTTTAAACAGCTTCGTTAAAAGCGCTCTTGGATTAAGAACTTTAATCGTTTTTAGTAGAACGCTCGTCTTGCATTCGATATTCTTAAGGAGGATGTTAAATAACATTTAATTTCAAACCCAATAGCTTGTAAAATAAGGTATTCAATTTTCGTTTTTACGAATCTGTGCTTAGCGATATGATACAAGTTAAAATAGTTCCTTCATCATGAATAGTCAATCCGTTAAAAATTACTACGATCACAATACTCGCCTTTTCCTAAAATTAGGTCAAAATGCCAATAGCCAAAATATTCATTCTGCGCTGTGGGCCGAAGGTGTCGAAGATTTATCTGTCGCCATCAACTACGCCAACGAATTGGTTTTTAAAGAACTTGTACAACTCCAAGCCAAAAAGCAGGATCAACCCTTGTCCGTTTTAGATTTAGGTTGTGGTGTCGGAAGCAGTTTATTTTATCTTGCGCACAAAGCAGCGCCGACAACACAGTTCCACGGTATCACCATTAGTGCCAAGCAGGCAGTGATTGCGCAACAGCATTTACAACAAATGCAAAGTAGTAATTGCACCATTGTCGAAGGTGATTTTCAACAACTTGGTGACCACATTCCATCCCTTGATCTTGCCTTCGCCATTGAAGCCTTTATTCACGCTCCCGACGCTCAGGTTTTTTTCCAACAAATTAGCCAAAAGTTAAAACCAGGCGGTCTCTTAATTATCATTGACGATGTCTTGGAAGAATTGCTCACAACGGCCAATACACGGACTCAAAAGAAAATCAAAACCGTACTTTCTAACTTTAAAGATAATTGGATGGCTGGTAGCTTACTGACCATTAAACAATTGGAAAAGCATGCTAGCCAACATCAAATGCGCTTATCCAAGAATAAAAACCTTACACCTTACCTTCCACTCAATCGTCCGAGAGATATTTTTATTCGAACCTTACTAAAATTTACCAAGCCATTTTTTCGCAATAATCCCTACCATCGCTCGTTGATTGGAGGTGATGCAAGACAAATCGCTTTGCTTAATCACTATATCTGCTATCGGTGTTTAGTTTTTGAAAAATTATAATTTTTTTTAATACATATAAACTATACAATGACACTACAGCTTTTAAAGTCACCATTGCCCTGAACTAAACAATATGTTTTTGATCTCATTTTCTTTACAAATACTAAGTCGCTAAGACTCAAAGCATTAAATGTCATTTTGACACACAGCGATTAAAAAAAGCTGCTAGAAAGTAGTTTAAATCAAAATAATATGCTATTTTCGTGTACTGTTTACTATATTTTTTAACTAATTTGAAGACTTTCAACAAGAAACTTTTTTCAAATATTCCCGTAAAAAAACTAGAGTAAAAGGCACTTTTTTATTCCGAGCTTATTTATCTAACAATTAACTTCATACTAGTCAATCTCACCTTACGTGAGCATTGGGTACTATCTATTTTCTACTATTGCTTATCTATTAAGATGAGGAGTCGAGAAGGTTAGTTTTGCCTAGGAATGATCTTTATTAGTAATATTTTAATCCTCGTTAGAAAATGAAGCAAGCCTCTATTAAAGAAGCAGACTACTTGATGAACCACATACCAATTTGTATTGCGTATGTTGATACCGACTTGACGATTCAATTTGCGAATAACACCTACGACAAATGGTTCAAAATGAATCCAAATCAACTTATTGGAAAACCTTTGTCTGATTATTTTTACAAAGATAATTACGCGAAGATTACTCCTTTTATTCAAGAAGTCTTAACGACCCAGAAAAAAGTTCAATTCAATCTACTCTCACCACGGTTTGGAAGAAGCAATATTCGCTTACTACCGGATCTTAACGTTTCCAATGTGATTGTAGGAATTTACTTACTCATGGATAGAGCATCCGAAACGGAAGCCCCACAAAATTTTATCCAAGTACTCACCGAAGAAAAGGATAAAATCAAATCAGAACTAGAGGATCAAAACCGGGAATTAGAGAGCCAAGCTATTTTAATTTCTTCCCAACAAAAAGCTTTGGTAGAGATTAAGCACTCTTTGAAACTATTGGATGGTGAAGTCGACGATAGCAAATCTAAAAAAATAATCAAGAAAATAATGAGTGATATTCAATCCGTTGAACACACCAACAATCAATGGAAAAGGATTAAACTACACTTTGAAAAAATTCATCCTAGCTTCTTTGAAACTTTATCGGATCTTCATCCACAGCTTAATCAAAATGATCTCAAGCACTGTGCGTTTATCAAATTAAAATTATCCAATAAAGACTTAGCACTCATCTTAAATATTAGTCCTAAATCTGTACAAATGGCAAGGTATCGCATCAAGAAAAAAATGAATCTCCCACAAGAGAAAAATCTGATTCGCTACATTGAAAGAATGCAAGCTTAGCCTTGGTTGATATAAATCATATCCGATAAGCTTCAATTCTACTTTACTAAAAAGCCTACTACCTATCTTCATGCAAAGACTAAATAGTAGGCTTTTTTTATGCTATTGATAAACTTATGCCTTGTCCAGCCTTCATGACTACAAATTCAACTACTTATTATTGCTAAAGGAATAAAGCTAGAAGCTGTCTTGATTTCTAATCGCTCCCATCCCCGCTAACAGCCGCTAAACGTCACCTCCCCCGCTCTACTAAAGCAAAAATAAATCTACTTTTAATCACAGTATATTTTCGGCTTCGAAGATAGATTACCGAAAGAATCACAAATTATTAGTATATTAGATGTGTACCAAAATATATAAGTATGAGCGACACTATTAAAAATCTTAGAAATGAACAATGGAAAAAAGTTAAATTTTCTAAGCCAACCAAAAAAAACCGTTACGAAGTTTCTAATCATGGTCGAGTAAAAAGCATCAACAAACTGACCAAAAAAGAAAACCTCATTCTTGGTTCCAAAACAAAACGAGGCTTTCGATCCATCAACGTCAGACTCGCCGATGATATCTATGGACATCTATTTGTACATCGCTTTGTAGCCGAAAATTTTGTCAAAAAAACGACAAAGCATAGCAGCTATATTCTACACAAAGATTACAATCGCGACAACAATAAGTGGACGAACCTCAAATGGGCAAGCGAAGAAGTCTGGAAAAAATATATCCAAGGTATGCCTAGTTATATAGAGGGTAGAAAAAAGTTGGAAAAGAATTACAAACTTACCGCTAGTAAAGTTAAGCAAATCAAAAAAATGCTGCGGTCAGGTAGAAATACCAAAAGAAAAATTGCAACTAAATTTGGCGTTACCGAAACGCAAATTAAACGCATCGAGACCGGAGAAAACTGGGGACACATTTCCATTTAATTTCCACTACTACTTCTAGAAAAAATCCGTCCTGCATAAACACAACTACTCGCCCTCGTTCTAAACCATCGAAGCTTCCTCCTGAACGCGCTAATGGAATTCATCCATTTAGAGAAAAACTGTAGCGTGATTTAACCTAAATTAAGACACCAGCGTTTGATTTAATCGCTCCACCGACTTTTCCAAAACCCGCAAACAGGTGTCAATCGTTCGCAAATGAGATCGAAAACAAAGTACCGCTAATCGCAACCAATAAACACCACCAATTGTTGTCGAAGAAAGAAATACACTTCCTTCCTCTTGCACCGCTTTTACCAAGGCTTTATTAAATTCATTTGCATCTCCCCGTGCCGGTACATAGCGATAAATTGTTACCGATAATTCAGGATATGGACCAACCTCAAAACCCAGTTTTTGAATCGCTTCGTAAAAGTAGCGACAAAGCCATATTTTCTCACTTAACGCCGCAGAGAATCGCTTTACCCCTAATAATTGCAGTGGCAACCACATCCGCATTCCCCGAAAATGCTTCGTTAACTCTGGTGATAAATCTGCCGGAGAAGGTTCGGTAACATCTCCAACTGCATCCTGCATATAATTCGCCTTGTAATAATGACTCTGTTGCAAAGCAGCTACATCTTTAATCAATACCGCACCGAGACCGTATGACAAAAATAATCCCTTGTGTGGATCAATCGTCACGGAATCTGCTCGTTCAATACCTCGAAAAGAAGCTTTTACTTCTTCCGCCAATAGAAAAAATCCGCCATATGCAGCATCTACGTGAAACCACATATCGTTCGCCACGGCAAGCTCACTAATTTTATCCATCGCATCAATCGCTCCCGTATCCGTCGTTCCCGCAGAGGCAATCACAAGAAAAGGATTCAAACCAGCCGCTTTGTCTTTGGCTATATTTTTTTCTAAAGCTACCGTATCCATCCTAAAACGATCGTCAACTGGAATGTAGCGAAGAATCGCTTCGTTTAATCCGGCAATACGAATAGCTTTTTGCACAGAATGATGTGCCTGCTCCGTAAGATAGATAACCGATACCTCAATCCTTTTTGGCGTAATTCGTTTGCAATCTCTTGCGGTAACGATAGCCGTTAGATTAGCAATCGAACCACCCGAAGTCAAATTACCCAGCGCCGTTTTTGGAAATCCTATTAAATCACACATCCACCGTAGCAACATATTTTCCATTCGCACCGCTCCGGGGCCCGTAAAAAAAATACCCGCGTAGGTATTAAAAATATCAACGATGTAATCTCCTAGTGCCGTGGGAAAAATACCACCACCTGGAATGTATGCTAAATGTCCTCCCGAAGCAGGATTCAATCCTGGCGTATTGACGTGCTTATCCAAAAGCCTGATTAAGCTCGCCATATCTCTTCCTTCTTCCCCAATACCATATCGAAGAAACTCACTGGCTTGATTATCCGCTACAACGAATGCCTTACGCGTTTCAATGTTTTCTAAAAATTGATCCGTATAGTTAACGACTTGTTCAATCCATCCTTTCCTTTGCTCGGCATTAGGCTCTAATTCTTGAGCCACTTTTTCTAGTGCTAATATTTTTTCTCGCATCCTCAAAGCTAATTTTTTTTTGTAAAAAAAGGAAAACAATTAGGTACTAAGACAAAATTTTTTCACCATTAAATTGTGTTAGATTTTGAGGAGTATCAAGGCACGAAAACCGCCCTAAGCCGTTGCTTAGGAAGGCTTTGAGTAACGAAGAGGCTGCTCGAAAGATGGTGCAAGTTAATCAGTGAGTTAATTGGTCTTAGTACTTATGCTGGAATTAATCGTTGCTTTGGGATTAGATGCTAAGTATTCAGATTGCGTTTAAAAAATAGAACAAAAGCTAATAAGTATTTCTAAAACAACTTTTCCTTATTTTTGATGCAACACTTCGTATTTTGTCTTGTCTTTTAAAATGAAAAAAGAAATTCAAGACGCTGATACCGAAGTTCTTTTAAAATGGGGGTTGAAATTAGTTGTAAGCGCTTGGTTTTCAAGAGGAAGCTCCATTTTTTTTTCGTAGCCATCGCTACGGGGAAAAAAATTAGCTGAAACATTGGAAATCAATGGCTTGCAAATAAATCATCTATCTATTTTAAAACAACTTCACCTTGTACTTTTGCAGAAAGAAATCTCAAAAGCATAATTTTTCCTAGTCGTTATTTCAACAACTCCGGTATTATCCATCATCTTTAAACTCTAAAACATGAAAATTATTAAGTCTATTACTTTTTGTTTGCTTTGTTTCTTACTCTTACCACAATCCAGCACAGCCCAAAATTGGTGGAAAAATGGCATCACAGGAGAAGGTCCCCTTGTAGAAAGAGAAATTACTATGTCTAATTTTAGCAGCGTAGGCTTATCCATTAGTGCCGATGTTATCCTTGAGCATGGCGCTAGTCAAAAAATTGTCATCAAGGGACAAAAGAATATCATTGAAAATATTAAAACTAATGTTAAAAATGACGCTTGGGAGATTGACTTTAAAAAGAATGCTGCTGAATTTAAAAATGTAACAATTTACATCACGCTCCCCGAATTGAAAAATGTAGCGGTGAGTGGCTCCGGTAGCCTTACAGGTAAAAGTCTTTTTCGAGCAAACAAAATGAAAGTAGCCATTAGTGGCTCTGGCGATATTAGTCTAAATGTTGATACTAAAGAACTATACTGTAAAATTAGTGGCTCTGGCGGAATGGAACTCAAAGGCAAAGCAACAGAACAAAATATTGCGATCAGCGGTTCTGGTGATATCAGCGCTTTTGACCTAGCAAGCGAAACTTGCAATATCAGCATTAGCGGTTCTGGTGATTGTGAAGTAAAAGTAAATACTAAACTCAAAGCGAGTATTGCGGGAAGTGGTGACGTCACTTATAAAGGTGATCCGTCTGTCCGATCCAGCATCGCCGGTTCTGGTGATATTAGTTCTGCTAACTAAAATTATTAGAAAGCCGTTTGAAACCTTCAAAATAATACTCAAAAAAATGCCACTACTTTCGTTTGGAAAATAGTGGCATTTTTTTCACTCTACGTATCAATCCCTACCGATTCAGAATTAGGAAAGGCTTCGTTATCCTTTCCCCCGTTTTCGTTTCGATAACCATGAAATAAGTTCCTTCCGCCCAATTCGCATCCAAATCTAGTCGACGAATTGCTCCCGTAATCACCTTACTTTCCATCCATAGTCGATGCCCTTGTGCATTGAAAATTGATAGCGCTACCGTTTCCTCCGTAGCTCCACTTAAGTCAACAAATAGTTGTTGCCTTGCTGGATTTGGAAAAACTTTAATAGAGGACGTAATTGAGTATTCTTTTTGCTCCATTACTGGCGTTGTCGCCAGTTTATTTTTGTCTTGCTTCGTGGTAGCAAAAGTAGTACCTTCTTCTACTTGCACCATCAAACTATTATTGCTTGACCGTGGCGCAACATCTCCCCAACTACAACCCACTCGAACTTCATCAATAAAGTAAGCTCCTTTTTTGTCGTTACTCCGCATATTCAACCGGATAGATTGGGGAAAACCCGCTAAAAATCCTGATTGAACGGCATCCGCATCCGCAAGCGCAGGTTCCGTAGATAAATCTGGATTGATCCATAAGTAAACGTCGTCCGCTCCATTGCTAAAATCAAATCTCGCCACCACAAAATAAGTAGTACCTTCTTCCGCCGTGATATTTGTACTTAAGCTATTGATCGCAAATTTATTATTGTTCTTTTTACCAAAGCGCAGTGCAGTAGTGTTTCCAAATTCAAGTTGAATGCGACCTTTACTTAAGGTTTGAGGAGAAAACAAGAAAGCTGCCCAACCCGTTGTGCCAGGTGCCCCGTAACTTTCTACTAAACCACGTGTTAATTTAATATTCTTTCGAGGATTAACGCTCAATTTACCACCCGACGTAGCTAAATCTTGATATACCAAAGAGTTGTCAACGATACTTCTCGTTCCTTTTGTACCATTGCCAGCAATCCAAGGTGTCGACCAACCTGTACCACCATTCTGCCCATCAATCACTGTAGCCGTCCCATAATCAAAGCCTTCGTAAGCAGCGAAACAATCTCCTATATCTACCAAACGTATGGTATAGTCTTCAACTTCTCCGTAGGTAAAAGCATCACAAGGGCTAGGTAAACTGTTATAACTCATTGCGATTCTCATTCTAGTGCTTCCTGCTAATGCCGAAGCTGGAATCTGAAAGCTACCACCTTGAGTAAAGCTACCATAATCCCAAAATACTCGTTCTCCTGCATCCTCAAAATCAGCATCTTGATTTAAATCAATCCATACGGTCCATATTTCTGGATAACTACCATTACTATAACCAGGTGTCAAACTGATCGTACTCGCATAACCAATCGGTAATTCCGTTGCTAAGTTTGTATAATCACCATAGCCATTCACTTCCGCCCCCGTTGAATTATCAATATCACCTAATTTAACACTAGCAATCCATTCAAAACTTGTGTTCTCACCATTGGCATTACAGTAACTCGAAGTATTATCACAGACATCTCCAATACCATTTCCATCGGAATCCAGTTGTCCTGGATTAGCTACTGTGGGGCAATTATCTCCACTATCACAAATACCATCACCGTCTTGATCTGATCCGTCATTATTCGTGTCAACCATTCCCGAGCTACAATCATCACAACCATCTCCATCTAAATCTTGACAAACAAAGGCATTCAATGGATCACTATCATTTACATCCAATACTCCATCGTTATCATCATCCGCATCACAAACGTCACCTTGACCATCTTGATCCGTATCCAACTGACTAGGATTGGCCAACCCAACGCAATTATCACTGCTATCACAAACGCCGTCGCCATCTTGATCTGATCCGTCATTATTCGTGTCAACCATTCCTGAGCTACAATCATCACAACCATCTCCATCTAAATCTTGACAAACAAAGGCATTCAATGGATCACTATCATTTACATCCAATACTCCATCGTTATCATCATCCGCATCACAAACGTCACCTTGACCATCTTGATCCGTA
>JBGCFY010000249.1:0-38812 GCA_045110315.1 Saprospiraceae bacterium | reverse complement strand
CGATGTTTAATGTTAATCAGTTGACACAAGCCATTCGAGATATCTTATTGGTACCTAATAATATTGCTGTCGGCACAGAAACGAATTTTACCATTGGTCTAATCCTAGCGATACTGACCAGCATCGTCATTTATGGCGGATTGAAGCGAATTAGTGAAACGGCCGCGAAGTTAGTTCCCTTCATGGTGGTTATTTATTTTGTTTCTGTCTTAACCATTCTATTCTTGCATTTTGATCAACTCGGCTATTATTTTTCCTTAATTTTTACGGAAGCTTTTACTGCAACGCGTTACGGTGGCGATCCATTTTTAGGTGGCGCTGTCGGTGGGTTAATTCTACTTGGCATTCGTAGAGGTGCTTTTTCTAACGAAGCGGGCATTGGTACGGCTCCCATGGCGCACGGCGCTGCAAAAACGAGCACGCCCATCAAAGAAGGTCTCGTTGCCATGCTTGGTCCTGCAATTGATACGCTCATCGTTTGTACCTTGACCGCACTAGCAATTCTAGTCACCGGCGTTTGGGAAAGTACCGATGCAAATGGGGTAAGTCTTACCGCAAATGCCTTTGGAAATTCTATTCCTTATTTTGGAAAATATCTATTATTATTATGTATTGCCGTCTTCAGCATTTCCTCTTTATTCTCTTATGCCTATTACGGAAAAAAATGTATGTCTTTCCTACTCGGTGCGGATAAGCAACATTATTACAACTACTTCTATATTGGCAGCATTTTACTCGGTGCGACGACGACCTTAGATATGATGATGAATCTCATTGATGGATTCTTTGCGCTCATGGCATTTCCAACCATGATTGCTACTTTAATCCTAGCCCCCAAAGTAATGGTAGAAGCAAAAAAGTATTTTGACCAATTAGATCGATCCACACAAACACACGACGATTTAATTGATCAAGCTTAGCAAAGCTCAACCCTATTTGAATTAAGAGAACTCAACTAAGAACTCTTTACAATACTGATCTTCTGTTTTGGAAAACAGTGCACTTGGTGCGGGCAAAGCCACTTCGAGGAGCAAATAGTCTTTTACTTGCGTTAGCATTTTTGCGAAAAGCTGAACCAAAAAAGGATTATTAAAATCAATATACTGTGGTTTGGGAGCATTTTTAGTCGTTTCCTGAGCGAGAATTTTTACAAATACTTCCGTAGGAAAATTATGCTGCTGCCGCCACGACTGTAAGGCTAAGAAATAATCAGCGCGGTCACTTGCCGGTTTCATCAGTGGTAAAATATTTTTAGGAATATGCCAAGCCTTTCTTTGCAATACTAATCGTTTGCCCAAACAGATTTGGGGATAAGTGACCATTCCATTATCCGCTTTCTTTATCAATCGTGCATTCAAAATAGCCAATAGCGGTAAATGACTATATCGTGCCGGCCCAAATCCATTTAAAAGTTGGTACATCGCCGATCGATTCTCCGTAGCTTCAAAGCCAAAATCTAAGATAAAAAGTTCTTTTCCAGTAGGGAGATGAATGAGCTTTGGAAGACCTTCCTTAGTCGCTCGCACAACCACGTCCGCAATAGAAATCTGCTGAGAAACCGGTAAGTTTTGATGACTTCCTTGTGCGCTGATCTCCCATTCTACCAAAGGAGGATGCACATTAGCATTATAATAAGAAGCATCTCGATTTTCGACCAACAGCTTTGGAGAGGAATGTTTAGCTTGATTCCAAGTACGCGCCGCAGCTACAAATTTGGGGGAAAATAAATGAAAAAAACGACCAAAGTATTTGTGAAAACCCAAAAAACTTGCATTAAGAACGATCTTCCATTCGCCATCCGCTTCGAAGCTTTGAATTAAAGCCCCCATTGGTAATGGCGGTTCCGCTCCCGTAGATGCTGCTACGTACGCCAAGTCAATCTGAATACTCCCATCTTCTTCATGATGAAGAAACTTTTCAAAACTGGATTCCCAAGTCGATTCCGCAATAGCAAAAATCGTATGACCAACTAGATCTTTTAAGGCATTTTTTTGATAGAAAAGACGATAGAATGTACGTAGACTAATTTCTCCTGCTGGCAACTCTAAGGTTTTAAAAAAGTCTTGAATCGCAATTTTCATTTTCCCCTCGAAATATTTCGTACTCTTAAGGAGTAGTTTTTTCAATGGCGTAAGCAACTCTTTTAGGCTTTCCTGTTCAATTGTATTGAAAGTTTCAACGCTAACATCTTCGTAGAAAATTTGTTCTTTTCGGAGAAAAAAATCGGTCACTTCGAATTGTTGAAAACTATTTCCTTCCTGCGCTTCTAGGGTAGGAAGTCGTGCCTTGAGTTTTGCACTGAACGCTTTTAAATTTTCGTACGCATCGTTTTGTAATTGTTTTCTTGCGGCAAGGTCAAGGCTGGAAAAGTTAGTACTTTTTTTTTCAAGATCAGAAAGCACTTGATGTAACTCCTTGGCGATTGGCAAAGGTTTTAGCGATAATAATTTAGCAATAAAATGAGAAAGATAATTAGGATCAGTTCCAGATATGTTCCAGTCCCATTCTAAAAATCCGTAGCTAATTAATTGTAAAAGAAACTGTTGTATCGTCTCTTGATCCGCTTCGAGCACTTCGACTAATTCCAAGGTTAATCCTTGAAAAGTTCCTAAGTTTGTTTTTTGAACTAAATGCTCGTAAAAGAAATCTAACAAATCAGTTCGTTCCATTTCTTGAATCGACTCAATATTTCGCGTATTCAAAATAAAAATAAAATACGTGGGGGTAATTTCAAGAGAAGGATTCAAACGAAGATTTAGAAAGGGAAAAAAGCTAGGTTCTTTTTGTAAAAGCTCTTGAAAATGTGCTAAGACTAAATTATTCAAACTAAGTTTTGCTTTCCCTTTTTGATCCTCAGAAAAATTCGCAATACTCAGACGAGTGAAATGACTAAAGGGCGAAGTTTTGGTAAGTACTCTGCTGTAATATTGCCACAAGCTCAACTCCGTTTGCAATTCTTTTTTGCGATGTTGCTCAATGGGTTTATTCAGATAAGATTGTAAGCGATTAAAGGTGGAATGGCTAGCAAAGAGTAGACCTTGCTGAAAAGAAGGTTGTGCTAATGCAGTTTTAAACTTCGACCGCAGTTGAATCAATTGTGCTTGGTAATTTTGAATAAAACGGGTTTGATAAAAATCGATTTCACGACGAAAATCTTCAAGCTTTTGATATTGATTGATCCAAGCCGCAAGTGCGTTTTTTTCGTTTTCGTTTAGTGAGAGCTTTTCAATTTTAGCAAACTTTACCCTTCGGTCGTTATAAATATCTTTAGCCAAATTGCGGAGGTATGCCTTTAATTGGTAATGAGCACTGTCCGCCGCAAATTGCTTGATCTCTGTGAGCAGTGTGTTTTTTGCGTTGTGGCAATTCCTTTTACTATGGGCTAATTGTACCCATACCTCTTGGAAAGTAAGCCGAAAGACAGCAAGCTGATTTATCGGTAAACCAGCAACTCGACTTAAGATGTGGGGGAACAATTGCATGAAAGCAAAATACTAATAATTTGTAGAATAAAAGAACCTAAGAATTTAAAAATGGTGATCATTCTTTACCGGGACTTTCCCCGTTAACTTCACCGCACATAACTATCCACAAACGCAAGAAATTTTTCGAAGACAAACTCAATGACTCGTTTTTCTTCTCGCACAATTTCAGCAAGCCCATTCATCTCGACATTGTAAGGTACTTTTTTACCAAAACTCGTGTTCAACCCATCGACCAATTCTACTTCGATAAAGTATTTATTATCTCTAGGCACCAAAGATTTGTTAGCCACTTTCCCGATGACGGCACCAAATTCTTCGTAAGGAAAACCATCAAACTTAATGCGCACGGTTTGGCCTTCTACTACCCTACCCGCACCTTTTACATCCAGCAAAATCTTTCCTAGTAAACTATCTAGTCCAACGGGAACAATTGCCATTACCTCATCTCCTCGTTCCAAGTATTGTTGCTCATTTCTAATAGTATGAAAGGAAGCAATTCCATCAATTTTTGCAGTCAACAAATACTTTTGTTTCCATTGATAAATGCTATTCTTGAGAGAATTAATTTCATTTTTCAATAAAATAAATTTCCCCTGATTCGTCGTAATATTTCCGCGCTGAATATTTAGTATATCCGCTTTAAGGGCTTCAATCTCAGGGTAAATATCTACGATTTCTGCTTCTACCTGATAAATTTCATTTTCTATTGTAAGCTTATTATCTCTTGCTTGTTTCAATTTTTTGCTATTCTCAACGGACGGATTTCTAGGATACTCTTCTCGCAACTGTTCGAAGTTAGCGGCTGCATTTCGGAGATCATTTTTAAGTTGCAGGATTGCACTTTTTTTATTTCGAATCGTTCGTTCTTTCTTCTTAATTTGTTGTCGAAAATTATTAATACTTATACTATTCGGGTTGACCTTTTTATCTAATTTTAAAGATTCAAATAAGCGAATAAATTCTGAAAACTCATCCTGAATTTCTCCCAATGTCAAGTTTCGTCGTAGTTGTAAGGCATTGAGTTCTGTCTCCGTTGAAGTTTGTGCTAGGTTGACGACCGAGTCCAAGTACATTACATCTCCGTATTGCGCTGTATTTTGCATCACGGCTAAGATATTCCCTCGTTCAACCGCTGCCCCATCTTTTACCAAGAGTTGAGAAAGATAACCCTCCGAAGAAGAAATAACGGGAATTGCGGGCTCTGCACTTGAGATGGTAATCTTCGTGCTAATCATATCGGGATACTTAATTAGCCAACTCAAAAAACCTAAACTCAAGATCGTAAAGAAGACAATCAAGGTTCCCCAACGCACAATCCACCGAGGTGGTGTACTCAGTATTTCTTGTACATCTTCGCTGTGTAATTCTATGTTGTCGTATGCTTCCATTAACTACCGAGTTCTAATTGATTTTTAACTAAGTGATAATAGTGTCCCTTAAGTGCGGTCAATTCTTCGTGTGTTCCTTCTTCGATTAATTCTCCTTTTTCCAATACGACAATCTTATCTGCACTTTTAACCGTACTCAACCGATGTGCAACGATCACTACCGTTTTGTCTTCAAAGAAATTCTCTAAATTGTCCATAATAATCATCTCATTGTAAGCATCTAGCGCATTCGTCGCTTCGTCAAAAAAGATGTACTCGGGGTTTTTGTACACGGCTCTCGCAATGAGCAAACGCTGTTTTTCTCCTTGACTCAAACCAATTCCATCTTCCCCAATTTTAGTGTTATAACCTAACGGTAAGGATTCAATGTAAGATTGAATATTCGCAATTTTGACAGCGTGTAATAATTTCTTTTTATTGACAATTTCATCACCGAGGGCAATGTTGTTTGCAATGGACTCGGAAAAAATAAATCCATCCTGCATAACGACGCCGCATTTATCTCGCCATACTCTATTTTGTAAATTAAACAGGCTAACCTCGCCTAGACGCACCACGCCTTTCGTCGGTTTATAAAAATTAAGTAATAGTTTTAAAATGGTAGTTTTACCACTTCCACTCGTTCCAACAATTGCTGTTTTTTTTCCAACGGGAATGGTAAGATTGACATTTTTTAAAATCATGGGAGAATGTGGCCCTCCGTATTGAAAACTCGTTTCTTCCAGTTTCAAATCTGCTCGTTCGGGCAACATCGTTACTTTTCCTTCCACACCTTCTTCATTATCTCTCGTGTGAATTTCATTCATTCGTTCCAAACTCAGCTTCGCATCCTGCGCCGCTCGCATAAAACTCACGAATTGTTCCACCGGACCATTCAGTTGACCACTCATGTATTGAACTGCCAACATCATCCCGATGGTCATTTCTCCTTAAATCACAACTATAGCAGCAAAAAAGGTAATTAGTATATTTTTAAATTCGTTGATAAAACGAGCACCTGCTCGTTGAAATTGATCAAAGCGCAAGGCTTTCGTAGAAATGCGATAAAGTTTTGCTTGTACTCTTTCCCAAGCCCAACGTTTTTGCTTTTCAGCGTTGTGTAACTTAATTTCTTTGACCCCACCAATCAACTGAATTAAACGACCTTGATTTTCTGCTAATTGATCAAACCGCTTGTAATCTAGTTCTCTTCTTTTATTTAAAAATAAAATTACCCAAACGAAATAAGCGACTGATCCAACTAGAAAAATCCAGAAAATTGTCGCATTAAAAAAGGCGAGGACAAGACCAAAGATTAAAAAATTGATCAAGGAAAACATCGTAAACATCGCATCAGAAGTCAGGAGTCGTTCGATCCGTTCGTTGTCATAGATTCTTTGTAGCAAATCTCCCGTCGTTTTTGTATCAAAAAAGCGAAGGGGTAATTTCATCAATTTAACCAGAAAGTCGGAAACCATGTTGACATTTACCCGCGTTCCAAAATACATCAAAATCCAGCTCCGGATAAATTCTACGGCCATCTGACTAAGGAAAAGCACCAATTGCGCCAGTAAAATCAGGGTAATAAATCCTAGATTCTGATTCCGCACACCGACGTCAACCAAGGATTGGATTAAAAATGGAAAGATCAATTGCAAAACGCTCACAATCACTAATCCCAATACCATTTGAGAGACTAGTCCTTTGAAGTTGCGAAGGTAACCGTAGAGATAACTAAACCCACCTTTGCTCTGTTTATCTCCATCCCGCTCAAAAAAGTCTGGCGTCGTTTCAAATAATAAAGCCAGACCAATTTGTTGACCATCTCGTGTAGAACCGGTCCAACCTTCTAGAAATTCAGCAACCGTATATTTGATTAATTTAGCCGAAGGATCAGCTACCCAGACGTGTTTTTTATTGGCTTTATAAACGACGACAAAATGATTTTGTCGCCAGTGTGCGATCATCGGCAACGGCGCTTGATCAAGTAATTGTTCGTAATTAATTTTAGCTCCTAAGGTATGAAAACCGATTTCCTCGGCAGCGTCGCTAATTCCCATAAAGGAAACGCCTTCACGGTCAATGTAAGTGAGCGAACGAAGGTAATCCAAAGAGTAAAACCTACCATAAAAACGAGCGATCATTCTTAGGCAAGCTGCGCCACAGTCGGTTGCATCTAATTGTTGATAAAAAGGAAACTTTTTGGGCATTATCCGCTTTTAGTTAATCAAGCTGTAACCAATGGGTCAGGTCGTTGCTTGTAAGTACTTATGGTCCTCAATAAATAAGCAATTCGTGGAATTACTTGCGTATGTATGTGGCAATTTTACATATTCCACTTATTTTCAATAACTATACCGAAGAAAAGGGAAATGCAATAACGGTAGTGCTTCTTAAGAAAGCGGTTGGGATGAGTTATTATATGATAAATTCAAATAAAGTGAATATATTGGTTCAAGTCCATTTCTCCATTTTTTCTAGCTGCGTCAAAACTAAGCAAATATCCTGAATTAAGCGGATTTTAGCTTTGCTTTTTCATCCAATCCAAGGTATACTGATAGACTTCTTCGCGAATATCTTCATTGTGAATTTCATGGTATAATCCTTCCCATATTTTGTAAGTCACGCCTGAGAATTGTTCCGAAAATTGACGACTTGCCGCAGGCGATGTAATTTGATCATCGGCACCATGTTGGATTAAAGTTGGTACGGGTAAAGTGCCTTTTTGTGTTAAAAGCCATTGCCCTGATTTCATCAAATCAATACCCGCTGCACTACTAATTTTTCCGTGCACCAAAGGATCTTTTTTATAGGCGTCAACGGTAGCTGTTCTCCGAGCGATATGTTGAGGATTAAGACCACTATCTTGCGTAAACCCAGGAGCAATGTTGCGCAATAGTTTACCGATCATAACCAAAGCTGCATTGGGTTCAAATGCCAATTTAATCCAAGGTCCCGTAGTAATCACTGCTTTTACGACTGGTTTTCTTTGCAGCAAATAATTCAAAACAACATTACCGCCCATGCTATGTCCGTAAAGGAAAATCGGTAAATCAGGAAAACGTTCTCGCGTTTGTGCTAAAAGTACCTCCACATCATCCAAGTAAGCTTCAAAGTTTGGAGTATGTCCACGTTTCCCTTCCGACTGCCCGTGTCCACGGTGGTCGAATCCCAATACGGAATAACCAGCTGCGTTGAAATAATTTGCCAAATGATCGTAACGGTCGATGTGTTCTCCCATTCCGTGTACCAAAGCAACGACGCCTTTTGCCTGCTCACTCGTCCAAGTGCGAGCGTATAATTTTAGACCATCTTTACTGGTCCAAGAAATTTGAGTAGTTGCCATTTGAATTAGTTTGTTAGGAGATCATTAGATTTTACTTATCTACTCGATATCCTTTTTTGTATTTAATTACCTTTGCATTAGGATATCGATCTTTTAAAATTGCTTTCAAAAACTCACTTGCCTGTGCTTCCGATTTAAAATCCCCGATTAAATAAGCATAAGTACCATTTTTCTTCTGCTCCAAGGTAATATCTCCGTGTCGGGTAAAAATCACGTGACTCAAAGGTAGCTCTGCGTTGGTATTATAAAACTCAATTCGGTATCCTTGATAATTTACGGGTAAACTTTTAGGCGCTCTAAAATTGATATTTGTCGTTACTTCAACCTCTCTCGTAACGATGCTACCACTTCCCATCATGCCCGAATTAGCCGTTGCTTCCTGTCGAATCACTTTAGGATTGTCGATCGTTCCCATATCTTGCGCCGGTTCCATGCTTTCATTTTGCTTCGGAGGATTCGCAAGACTTGGTGGAATTTCTTGAACTGGATTAGCTTGTACGCTAGATTCGTTGTACGTAGGACCAGTACTTGTTTGTGGAACGACTGCTTCTAGCTGTTTCATGGTCGTTTTCGAAGGAGCAGGATTTTTTTCAGGTTTAGGCGTTTCTGATTTTACCAACACCTCTTTTGTAGCAACGACAGGCTTAACCTTAGTAACTACTTCTTTTTCTTCAGCCTTAGGCAGAATTTGCTGATTTTGCTGATTCTTGATTTCATCAGGTAATTCTTCCCCTGCAGCAACTTTCACGATTTCTTGATTTTGGACTTCTTCCAATAAACGTTGAAATTCTTCTGCTTCAATTATTTCAGCCAAACTAAGTCTTGCGTAGGGATCATCCGCAGCAACACCGATAATTTTCAATTCAGTTCTCCGGTTTTCCTGATGCTTCGCCTCACTGCATTTCGTCCCATTTTTACATTTATTAACAAGTACCGTTTCCCCGTAACCTCTTGCTTCAATGCGCCCTGCATCGATTCCACCTTGATCAATCACGTAATCTACTGCCGCTTTTGCCCGTCGTTTAGATAATTTAAGATTATAAGGATCTTTTCCACGAGCATCGGTGTGAGATCCAATTTCCACGATCAGGGAAGGATTATCTCTTAAAACACCGATTAACTTATCCAGCTCCAAAGCGGCATCTTTACGGATTTTATAATCATTATAATCATAGTAAATATGCTCTAGCTTAATCGATTTATTCATTTCAATCGGTGTCAATTCGACGTTTGCCAACAAGGTTCCCATTTGGTGGCCTTCTGTTAATACATCTGAAACCCCAGGTTTGACATTTCCAACACCATCAAAACATAGAATACAACCTTCTACATTGACGTAAGCTTCCATCCGTTTGTTGAAAAACTTATCTTTGCGGATCATTATGGTATAGTGATTTCCCTGTTCGAAGGTAAAATTGAAAGTCGGGTAAGGATGATTTTTCAAAACTAGCGCTTCCTCTTTTTTCGTATTATTATAAACTTCAATTGTAGCATCAATAATCGCATCTGCTGGATTATCTCCTACCCTTTTTTCTGCCATGGTCACATCAAAGAGATAGCCCGGTTCTCGTTCCATTTCTATTTTGACGTACATTTTTTCTCCTGTGGATTTCCCTTCCGTAGAAATAAGCTTTTCTGATGACTTGAAAATCTTCTTTTTGGCACGTAGCAAATAGTTGGAATTGGCTGGTAATTCGAGTTTAAATTTCCCTTCTAGGTCAGAAGAAGTTTTCCCTCGCACAGCCATCGTTGCTTGGTCAAAAGCTTGAATCTCAACAATATTGAGATATCCTCTGTTGTTAGTTTCAAAGACGTAACCCTCGATGGTAACATTTTGAGCGTAACAGGTGCTTGCTACGAACCCCAAACAAAAGATTAGGTAGCTTGTAAGTTTCCTCATTTTAGTTAAGTTTATTTGTATAATATTTGGATATTGGGGTGTTTTCTAGTTATTTGGGGGTTTATCGTTTCAATCACTCCGCAATATTAATCATATAATTAGCTTAATAAAAGCAAAAAATTAGAAAGTTTTAGTTGTTAGACGTAGATTTCAACTGTAAAGTAGCTTTTTCGCAGGCTTCTTCGTCAAAATAAGGATAATCATTCTATTTTTTACTAAGTTTCACCTGGGTTAAACGCCTCATGCTAGTACTTTCGTTAAGCGTTGAAGTTATTTAAATATTTAGCCGAATAGTATCTCGTTGAGTAGTTTTTTCAAAAAAAATCAACCATTCACTTGAAAACTACACCTTGAACTACTTAATTGGGTTAACCATATATTTTTACCTAAAAACGATCTATGAGTTTAAAAATTGTTTTCATGGGTACGCCAGCATTTGCGGTACCTTCTTTAGCTATATTATTAGAAAATGGATATGACATTGTCGGAGTCATTACTGCGCCCGACAAATACGGTGGACGTGGCAAAAAGCAATTGATCAGTTCCCACGTCAAGAAATACGCGGTCGAAAAAGGGTTGAATTTATTACAACCGACTAATTTAAAAGATCCTGATTTTCAAGCAAATCTAAAGGCTTTGGAGGTAGACTTACAGGTAGTGGTTGCTTTCAGAATGCTGCCCGTTGCCGTATGGGATATGCCTAAAATTGGAACGTTTAACTTACACGGTTCTTTGCTGCCTAAATATCGAGGAGCAGCTCCAATCCACTGGGCAGTCATCAACGGAGAAACAGAGACGGGCGTAACTAGTTTCTTTCTCAAACATAAAATTGATACCGGCGATATGCTACGACAAGCAAAAATGCCGATTGGGGAAGATGAAACCACCGGAGAAGTACACGATCGAATGATGACAATTGCCGCTCAAGTGGTTTTAGAAACGGTGCAATCCATTGAACGAAATGATTATACGACTACGCCGCAAGACGAAACCCTCGTTAGCAGCGCTCCAAAAATATTTACCAGTACCTGCGAAATTAACTTTGATCAAGCTACGGCGAAGATTCATAACTTTATCCGTGGCTTAAACCCGTTTCCTACGGCTTGGACTACTTTCAAAGGTAAAAAGCTTAAAATATTCCGTGCAACGAAAGAAATCACTTCGCATTCGCATCCAGTTGGCGAATTCTTCTTAGTCGATAATAAAGCGGTGAAAGTATCAACTCCCGATGGTTTTATCCAGCTCTTAGAAGTACAATACGAAGGCAGAAAACGTATGCCAATCAAGGATTTTTTAAACGGAATGCAGCAAACAGATTTTTTAATAAAAAACAGTGAAGAAAACATTAACTGAGTAAAATATTATACCAACTTTTTTCAATGATAAAACCCTCAACTAAGTTTTATATTTAGGAAGTTGTTTAAAAACTTAAAACTGTTTTCAAGATAAATTATCAAAATAACGATATAATGGATTACAAAACTCAAAAGTCTGACGCAGAATGGAAAGCGGAACTTTCTCCAGAAGCTTACCGTGTTTTACGCGAAAAAGGAACAGAAAGACCTTTTACCGGAGAATACAATCATTTTGAAGAACAAGGAATTTACCATTGTGGTGGTTGCGATTTTCCCTTGTTCGAGTCTACCCAAAAATTTAATTCCGGCTGTGGCTGGCCAAGCTTCTGGGGCGAACTAGAATCCGCCAGCATTGAACAGAAATCAGATCATACGCATGGTATGAAGCGCGTAGAATTGCTATGTTCCAACTGTGGTGGTCATTTAGGGCATATTTTTAACGATGGTCCCCCACCTTCCGGTAAACGTTATTGCATCAATTCCGTTTCACTAAAATTTGTTCCAAAATAAATAACCAGCTAAATTAAGCCGTACTCTCTTTCATTTATTCCAGCCTTAAACCCTACAAGCATTTCACCTTATGGCAGAAAAGTATATCAACCTCAAGCACCTAAAGTTTTTATTGCACGACGTTTATTCCATCGCTAATTTACAACAATACGATTATTACAAGGATTATGATCAAGAAGCGATTGACATGACCTTGGACATGGCCAAACAGATTGGTGATACCTACCTCTTTCCTTTTTACACAGAAATGGATAAAAACAAAGCCTATTTCAAAGAAGGAAAAGTTACGGTACACGAATCGCTAAAACCTGCCATCCAAGCCATTGCCGAAGGAGGTTGGATTTCTGCCCATGACAGCTACGATGATGGCGGACAACAAATGCCCCTAGCACTGATGAATGCTGGCTTATTTGTTTTTTATGCTGCTAATGCCAATGCCGCCGCCTATGCCTTTCTTACCCAAGGTGCTGCCAACTTGATCAAAACCTTTGCCAGCAAGGCGCTAAAAGATGCCTATGTCCCTAAAATGTACAATGGACAATGGCAAGGCACAATGGCTTTGACCGAGCCTCAAGCAGGAAGTTCCCTCTCTGATATTACGAGTTCTGCGGAACTCACCGAAGAAGGTCATGATGAAATCAAAGGACAAAAAATCTACATTTCTGGTGGTGATCACGAAGCGGTAGATAACGTAGTACACCTCTTACTTGCTCGAATCAAAGGTGCGCCCGTTGGAACGAAAGGGATTTCGCTTTTTGTGGTGGCCAAGTATCGAGAAGAAAATGGAGCATTCGTTTCAAACGATGTAACTACGGCAGGTCTTTTTGGTAAAATGGGACAAAAAGGTTACGTAGCGGCACACCTCATCATGGGAGAAAGTGATAATTGCCGAGGTTATTTAGTCGGTAAAGAACATCATGGTCTTTCTTATATGTTTCAAATGATGAACGAGGCTCGAATTTCTACTGGTATGATGGCAGCAGCAACCGCTTCGGCTGCTTACTATGCTGCGTTGCAATATGCTCACGAAAGACCACAGGGAAGACATCCTTCCAATAAAGATCCAGAGCAAGGACAAGTTTTGATTATTGAGCACGCCGATGTGAAACGGATGCTTTTGTTTCAAAAATCAATTGTAGAAGGAAGTGCTGCTTTGTTGATTCAATGTAGCTTGTATGCAGATCAGCTAAACGTAGCTTCTGGAGAGATAAAAGAACAGGCTTATTTAATGCTTGAATTACTGACACCAATCGCTAAGTCTTTCCCTTCAGAGTTTGGAACCCACGCAGTGAGCATGGGGATGCAATGCCTCGGGGGCGCAGGATATTGCGATGATTTCCCATTAGAGCAATACTATCGAGACATTAGAGTAAATTCAATCTACGAAGGTACTACAGCTATCCACGGTATGGATTTATTAGGTCGGAAAATTATGTTACAGAAAGGAGCCGCCTTTAAGCTTTTTGTGCAAGCCATTCAGGCAGATCTCAAAACAGCACAGACTTACGACGATATAAAACCCTACGCTGATCAATTAGGACAACGCTTAAAAGCTTTGCACGAATTAACCATGATTCAAGTTAAAGTAGCGATGAATAATAAACCGGAAGTCTTTTTGGCTGACGCTTCGCTTTACTTAGAATATTTTGGTCTGGTCACCATTGCTTGGCAATGGATAAAAATGGCCAATAAAGCTGCTGAAATTCTGGCAAAAGATCCAACGAGTAAAGAAGCTGCTTTTTACCAAGGTAAAATAGCAACCATGCAATATTATATGGCTTACGAATTGCCTAAAACTTTAGGCTTGCACGAGCGTTTGCTCAGTGATGACAAGCTTACGCTAAAACTTGATCCTACTTATTTGGATTAAACAACTTACACTAAATTACTGATTTTTAAAAAGATAAAAAGTAATAGCTCAACCCATTTTTACGACAAAAACAATACAGATGATTCACACCATTGATCTCAAATTTATGGGAAAGGCGAAGTCTATTGCGGCTTTCTTACTCGTTTCCCAAGGGGAATTGGCTTTAATAGAAACGGGACCACACTCCTGCTTTACGACCTTGAAAGAAGGTGTGGAAGCTTTGGGTTACCAAGTTGCTGATATTAAGCACGTTTTTTTAAGTCACATTCATTTAGATCATGCGGGAGCAGCTTGGGCATTTGCCGCAATGGGTGCAAAGATTTATGTTCACCCTTTTGGAGCACCACATTTGGAAGATCCTAGTGTTCTATTAGCGTCCGCAAAACGGATTTATCAAGATCAGATGGATACCTTATGGGGGAAAATTGAGCCGATTGCAGCAACACAAATTGTGATTGCGGAGCACGGAGAAATCTTTGATTTTGGAGGTACGGAAGTTACGGCCTGGCACACACCAGGGCACGCCGTTCACCACATTGCCTATCAAGTTGGTCAATCGCTTTTTGCGGGAGATGTAGCGGGTGTAAAAATTGAAGGCGGTCCAGTGGTGCCACCATGTCCACCACCCGATATCAACATAGAGGACTGGGAAAATTCCATTAACTTGATTCTACAGCTTGATATACATTCCGTTTATCTTACTCATTTTGGGAAGATTGATAATATAGAAGCACATTTTAGTGAATTGAAGGACGTACTATGGGATTGGGCAAATTGGATGAAGCCTTATTTTGAGCGTCAGTTAGATCCGTATAAGGTAACGAGTTTCTTTCAGCAGTACGTAGCGGAACAGTTGAGTACAAAAGGGGTTACCACCGAGAATTTAGCGATTTATGAGAATGCCAATCCCTCTTGGATGAGCGTGGCTGGATTGATGCGATATTGGAAGAAGAAAATGAATCCGAGAAGATGATTTTTAACTTGCTAACTAGGAAGTTGCGGGTAATAAAGCGGTGCTTCTAGAAAGCACCTTTTTTATTAGTTCAATGTCTGGCATCAAAATGTCACCAGAGCTCTTTAACTCTTCTCCTTCTTGATATTCTGTGTTGTTGCTATCTAGACTTACAGGAGTAACGGTAACGGTATTCAAAAAGATGTAACAACAACAACTTGCTACAAGTAAAAATCCCACTAGGGCAGCTTGGAGGTTTGATTTTTTCATTTGATTTTGGTTTACAAAGCTTAATACTAATTCGAAATTACTTTCTTAATAATTCCTTAAAATCTTATACCTTAAGATACTTAAATTTACCTCGAATAGGTACATTTAATCGACAAGCTAGAAGGAAAACTAGATAGTCAACACATAAATAAAGACACAGACTAAAATGAAAGGTTGCAAAAATTGTTAAATCTATCTTAAATTTTAATTATTGGATAAATTGGATTGCAACTGCGGGGATCATAAGCTGTTGGAAATACGGATTAATTAGCAAAAGTATAAGCATAGCAGCTAAATACTAAATTCGCTTTAAAAACGTACCCAAACTTACAAAAAACCTAGTTATAAAACCCAAAGGGAGTCTATTTGCAGCAAAAAATAATAGGATTAGGCCACTAAAGTTCAGTAAATTAGGCAAACTTGACTACGAGTTTTCAACTCAGGAAAAGAGTGATTGTAGCAATGGAAACCTTTTCCTCCTTTCCTCTAAAAAAGAAAATGGTCTAAGCAAAACGAGCCTCAATATCCGCCAATCGACCTTTAGGAATGGCATCGATTAGTTTTTGCGTGTAAGATCGCTGAGGATGATTGTAGATTTCGTCCGCAGGTCCCATTTCTTCGATTACTCCTTTATTCATAACGACCATGCGATCACTCATAAATTTGACAACAGAAAGATCGTGAGAAATAAAAATGTAGCTCAAGTTAAAGTTTTCGCGTAACTCAATTAACAAATTCAAAACCTGTGCTTGAACAGAAACATCTAAAGCTGAAACGGATTCATCACAAATGATAAACTTGGGTTGCAAAGCCAATGCTCGCGCAATACAAATTCGCTGTCGTTGTCCGCCCGAAAATTCGTGTGGATAGCGATTAAAATGTTTTGCTTCTAAATTGACGGTTTCGAGCAGTTCTTCCACTTTTTCTTTACGCATTTTATCGTGATCCCAAAGTCCGTGAACTTTCATAGGTTCTAAAATCGCATTTCCAATCGTCATTCGTGGATTAAGAGAAGAATACGGATCTTGAAAAATAATTTGAATATCCTTTCGCATCGCCTTCAAATCTTGATCATTCAAGGTTAAAACGTCTTTTCCTTCAAAAATAACCTGTCCATTCTGTGCAGGAGTAAGTCGTAAAATTGTACGCCCTAAGGTAGTTTTTCCACAACCAGACTCTCCCACCAAACCTAAAGTCTCTCCGGGATAAACATCAAAACTCACTTCGTCCACCGCTTTTAGGTATTCGGTCGTCTTACCAAAGAAGTTTTTCCGTTTAGGAAACCAAGCACTCAATTTTTTCACTTCCAAGATTGGCTTTTCTAGTTGTAATTTGGCGAGGCGTTCTGCACGTTCCGCTTGAGACACTTTCAAGGTAGACAAAGTATCCGTGAGTGATCGCTCTTTTTCTTTTATCAAAATACTACCATCTGGCTGGTTTACAACTTCCATAAAATCCGTTGCAATCGGCAACCTCGACAGGTGAAAATCCAAGGGTGGTCGACAAGCGAGCAAGCTTTTGGTGTAAGGATGCTGTGGTTGCTTAAAGATGTCTAAGACCGTTCCTTGCTCTACGATTTTCCCTTTGTACATCACAACCACTCGATCCGCCAGTTCGCCAATTACGCCTAAATCGTGGGTAATAAAAATAACGGCAGCTCCCAGTTCCTTCTTCAAGGTATTCATTAAAGCTAGAATACTCTTTTGCACCGTAACATCAAGTGCCGTTGTTGGTTCGTCTGCAATTAATACTTTCGGATTGCACGAAAGTGCCATGGCGATCATTACTCGTTGCTTTTGACCACCAGAAATTTGATGTGGATAGGCATTAAAAATACGCTCTGGATCGGGAAGTTCAACTTTAGAAAATAATTGTAAGGTTTTTTCTTTAGCAACTTGGTAAGTGCATTTTTGGTGTAAAGCAATTGCTTCTACGACTTGATCGCCACATTTAAATACCGGATTGAGAGAAGTCATTGGCTCTTGAAAAATCATGGCAATATCATTACCTCTCAACTTTCTCAAGTCAGCCTCTGGAAGCTGTAATAAATCTACCGATGCTGATTGATTAAAGTGAATACTTCCTCCTTTGATTTCTCCTGGTGGAGTTGCCACTAAGCGCATAATTGAAAGCGCCGTTACCGATTTTCCGGAACCTGATTCGCCGACAATTCCAATCGTTTCTCCTTCGTGCACCGCAAAACTAATTCGATCCACAGCTTTCACGATTCCTTCCTCCGTAGAAAAAACAGTTTCCAGGTTTTCGATTGACAGCAATTTCTTTTTTTCCATATTTTTTTGACTCATCTAGTCCACAATTTAAGCATTTTGGATTGACTCCACGCAGGAAGTTCTTTTAAAAAAGCATAAAATAACCCCAAAAAGAAGGGACAAATTTAAATACCACTAAAGTTGTTATAAAATGATGCTAGAAACCGAACCGGCAGTTGGCGCAAAGCAGTAGGTATTACTATCTATTTTAAAACAACATCATTGCTTCAAATACCTTTTCAGCTCGGTAGCCTTCAAATTTGAATACTTTTTAGGAAAACTAGGCAAAAAACTATGCTCAACGGGGTCCCATTTCCTTTTTAAAGTCCTAATCACTGGAAAGAAGCTTACAAAACGAATTATTATTTTGCTTGCAATGTCTAAATAGCGTAAACTTTACATATTATAAGCTAATAGTAGCTTATCTTTACGATAAAGATGGACTATTTTTTGGTGGTTCTCACTAGAATCATTGATTAGCCCTTGCAAAGAAGTTTTTTTTAAAATAGGTAGATGATTTACCTTCCTGCCGGCAAAGGCAAGCTTGCAAGCCATTTCAACCCCATTTTAATAACTTCAAATTTTATTCACCAACAAAATAACTCAATGCGATCTTTTTTAATTATACTTTGCTTTCTTTTAGGAGGTCTTAGCTTACCAGCACAAGATGATGCCTTTAATATGAGTTTGCTTTCCACTTGGCACGTAGATACCTTACCTACTGTATCGGGTTTCCGTTACAATGACATTTGGGGGTACGTGGATTGCCAAGGAAATGAGTACGCAATTATTGGTTCTGCCGCTTATGTACATTTCATTAACATTACTGATGAAAATAATATTTTCGAAGTTAATTCTTTTGCTGGTGGTAATGAGAGCATCTGGAGAGATTTTAAAACTTATAAACACTACGCTTACGGAGTTGCTGATCAAGGTGGTTCTACGGAAGGTTTAATGGTTTTTGACTTGAGCTATTTACCAGATTCGGTGGTATTGGTTAATCAAACGAACGAAGACTTCAACAAAGCTCATAATATCTTCATCGAAGAAGCAACGAGTAGACTTTACGTTGTCGGTACGAATAGTAGTGCAAACGCCCAAGGTATGCTAATCTATGATCTTGCCGCTGATCCTGTTAACCCAACCTTACTCAGCAGCATTGACCTTACCGCTATCGGTGGTCCTGAGAATTCTTATATTCACGATGTTTACGTTCGAGACAATCTTGCTTATTCCTCACACGTATACGCAGAGCAGCTTTACATCTACGATGTCAGTGATCCTGTAAATATCACCGTAGTGGGTTCCTTGCTTGATTACCCTGAACGAGGCTTGAATCACAGTAGTTGGTTAAGTGAAGACGGGACTCAGTTGGTTTTTGCGGATGAAACGAAAGGTTCTGATCTGAAAATCATGGATGTATCAGATATGAATAATTTATTTGTTGCGCCACAAAATCTTTTTAATTCTCAATTAGAAACGGAAGAGAAAAGTATTGCACATAATCCTTTTATTCGCGATCAGTACGCATTTATTTCTTATTATCACGATGGCATTCAGGTTTTTGATATTTCTGATCCTGATAATGTAACGAACGTCGCTTACTACGATACTTACGAAAATACAACTTATTCTGGCTTTCGCGGTGTTTGGGGTGTTTATCCATACCTTCCTTCTCAAAAAATTATTGCATCTGATATCACAGGAGGTTTATTTGTAACCTCTTTGGATAATATTGACCTTAACCCTATTGTCCCAACCTTAAATCCCGTTGCAGAATTTGCTCAAACAGAGCTAGCTTTTTGCGAGGGAGATTCCGCTGTATTATACGCAACGCCAGGAGCAGAAAACTATGCTTGGTTTTCCGGTAATAATATGTTGGCAAATACTAACGCAGATAGCATTGTAGTCGATGCAGCTGGAAATTATACTTACCAAGCGAGTAATGATTATTGTGTAGTTAACTCGCCGGTATTGGAAGTTACTGAAACAGCGACGGTTGTGCCGACAATTACGCTTGATTTTCCAAATTTAATAGCTAGTCAAGCAACTACTTATCAGTGGTTTTTAAATGGTAATCCGATTGCGGGAGCAACGGAATCGACCTTCGAAGCAACGGCTAACGGGGATTACAGTGTAGTTACGACCGATCAAAATGGCTGTGCAGTGAGTTCTGAGGTTCAATCGGTATTGATGGTTGGTACGGGAGACATTGAGAGTGTGTCTCAAATAACGATTTTCCCTAATCCTACGGTAGATCTCGTGCAATTACAATTAGTAGCAAAATATGACACCAACTTAACGGTCGAGGTAAAAAATGTAACGGGACAAGTTTTGAGTACCGAACGTATCACGGTAAATGGATCGTTGCAACACGAATTATCTTTTGCCACTTATCCGACGGGCGTTTATTTCGTTCAATTGAAAGATCAAGACAGTCAATATATTCAAAAAATTATTAAGCAATAAAAAGTGATAAAAACGCTTAGAACAGCAGGAATGCATTATTCTTTCATTCGGATAATGCATTCCTCTTCTGTCATTTCTATTTCCAACTCTTTTCTTTGTTTCAGCCAATTAATTAATACCTTTCCAAAGACATTCTTCCGCCAACCTTTCTCTAACTTTTCGTCAAAGAAGCTCATATCCGTTTTCATTTTCTTAAACTCCGAGCGGTGAATGACTAAACCGTGCGCAATATTTTGCTCATGGCAACGATATTTCATTAAAAGCATTAATAACTCAAATAAGGTTTCGTACTTTGGATTATCGTTGTCGTGACGAACAATTCTTTTTAGCACGGATAACTCTTCCTGATTGGCTTTCCCTTGATATAATTGATTGAACGTTGACCAATGTGTTTCTACTGTTTTTCTGGGAATTCTTCGATGGTTCAGCAAAGCGGCCTTCCCCGAGTTGACGTTTTTAACGATCGAACCAATTAATTTGCCTGGCAAGATCATTTCTTTTGAATAATTTTTCCGCTCCGCTTCACTACGACGCCATTTGTATAGCCGAATCAAGAAAATTTGTTCTTGTTCGTTTAATCCTAAAATCATACTATTCGTCAACGCTTCTTTATTCGGGTCGGTATAGTAATAAGCCGCTGTTTCCCAGTCTTTAAGCTCTTCAATCACCCAATCTAACCGATTCTCCTCAATTAGACGGGTCTCCAAGCTTTGCCATAACTCTTGCAAATAAAGGACATCATTTAGCGCATACTTTAATTGTTTTGGCTTAATCGGTCTGCCTATCCAATCCGATACCGTATACCCTTTGCTGATATAAATCTTCAACTGAGTTTCTATTAATTTTTGAAAAGAAACAGGATACTTAAAACCAACAAATGCCGCAGCAATCTGAGTATCGACAATGTTTTTAGGTAAAATATTGTACTGCTTGAAAAGGAGGCGATAATCATTTTCTCCCGCGTGCGTAATTTTGAGAATCTTTGGATTCGTAATTAAATCCAAAACGGGCTGAATATTCTTAACTTTTAGGGTATCAATGAGGAAGTAACCATGATCTGTGGCAACTTGTATCAAACAAATCAAAGTTACAAACCTGCGTTCACCGACAAACTCCGTATCGAAGCCCATCCAGCTTACGGCTTTATTCAATTCGTAAAAATCAGCCAAAGCGGCATCATCTTCAATGAGGGTAAACTCTATCTTATCTATATTCATATCTCGTTTTAGCTATAAAGATGTGTTCGGAAATAAGTACTTACTTATATAACGTAAAGTGGAACCTTCACTCGTCCTTTACCCCGACTCTTAATCTTAATTGTGGCAAATTATCGGTTTCCAATATATAAAATTATTGCAACTAAGCGGTCTTGTTTTAAAAATGATTAGCTTAAACGCATCAAATTGTTTTTAAATAATGAATATTGAGTGATGGGATTTTGAATATTGAGTGATGAGATCTTGAATATTGAGTGATGAGATTTTGAATATTGATTTGTTGTCCATTTTTGGCAACGGTTGATCATTTTTCAATCAATATTAAAGATTAGGTATTCAAAAATCAATATTTCTCTTCCATTCTACGGGATTAATACTTGATGCGTTTAACCTAAAAAATGATTTATAAGTTCCTAGCTAGAATTTAATTTTCCATAAAAACCCAAATAGCAGTTTTCTATTACTTGACGCTAACATAAATCAAAGAAATAGACACTTCGTCTCATTTCCATGGAACAGATTTCAGCCAAACAAAGAGCCTTGAAACCATTTTTAAAAGGCTTCACTGAGAAAAAAGTATAAACCTGTTTGTCGTTGAGCCAAACTGCCCGTTTTATTTAACGCGACGCCGTAATCGACCCTTAAGTTTACGCGTTGTTTTTTATTAAATAATACTCTTATTCCACCACCAGCAACCATCCGAATCGCCCCAAGGTCTAAGTCTTCAAACTCCTCCGCAACTGTCGCACCACTACAAAAGAAAACTACGCCTAAACGGTGCCAAAACTTCCAAAAAGCAGCATCTAAGTTCCCCCACAAAGGCAGTCGATATTCTGTCTGAAAGCCCAATAATTGTCGGTCCCGGTAACTTCCTTCAAACACGCCACGTATAAAGTCTTTTCCGCCAACTTTGTATAATCCACGGTAAGGAACCTCACCACTTCCATGTTGTAAAAGCAATCGCAAGGCAAAGGTTTGATTTTTATAAGTGTGAAAGTAATGGCGGGCATCTACCGACCATTGTTGATAATTTTGATCTCCTCCGAATCCTTTACGAAAATACCAATTGTCTAATTGCACGAAAGTGCCTCGCAATGGATTATTAATATTTTTTCGGCTATCGTAGGAAAGCTTCCACCCTAGCCCAGCTCGTTTGCCCACGCTTTCGGAAGGAATAATTTCGGTTGATTGATAGGCTATACTATCACCAAGTACTTCGAAGTCAAGCGCAGATTCGTACTCCATTTGTAAGCCAAAATACCAACGCTTCTTTAAACGCATATTAACTGCCAAGTTCGCAAAGTAAAAGGTATACTTATAAGGCAGAAAATTTAAACTATCCAGTTGATCCTTCTCCTCCTCTAAGGTGTAAATTTTTTCACTAATCTCATTCCCCGTTCCATAATGTCGATCCGTAAAATTAGAAAATTTCAGCTCTCCGTCGATAATAAAACGTTCTTGAGGCGTAAATAACTTCCAAGAAATACTGGTAAAAAACTGCTGTTTAGTCGTATAAACGCCAACCAAACTAAGTTTTGACATTCGAGTAGCTTCATTGCCATGAGCTAAATCAAAAAAATAATCAGTGATTGCCCCAACGGTAAATCCCGTCTCCGGCGTATAAGCTGTTGCGGGAAGAATAACGAAATTCCCGGGTCGCCGTATGGTCCGCAAACTATCTTGCGCTGTTGCTAAAAGAGGAAGAAACAATAAGGTGAATACCAATAAATATGGCTTTAAACTAGAAGAAAAATACATCTAATTAGGGTTTAATAATTACTTAATTTTGGCGACGTATGATTCTGAATAGTATTCAGGGTGTGCTGATCCAGAGAAGCGAAATAACTTCGTTAAGGTTTTAACGTAAAATTATTCAATTTCCATCATCAACAATAAAACGACTTTAATATAACTTCTAATATAATTTTAATATAGTACTCCCTGTAAAAAGAGACCAGATAAGCACAAAAAGCAATAAGTTAATAATATTGCTAATCAGATACTGTTATATTTAGTCTACAAGAGTATATTTGGTCTTTTTTCTTTCAACCGTAAACCCCATAATCTTTTCTGTAGTGTAGATTCTTCAATCTAAAGATCGTCTTTGGCAACTTAATCTCACTAGAAACGTTATGAAATATATAAAAAATCTAAAATATTATGCCAAAAATCGTTAAACGCATTTTTATCTTCTTGTTTGCAATTATTGCTCTGATTATTGTAGCTGCAATTGCCATTCCCTATTTTTTCAAGGATGAGATTGTAGCAAAAATTAAAGAAGATATTAATAAAAATGTAAATGCTGAAGTTGACTTTTCTGATGTTGATCTTTCTCTATTACGGAGTTTTCCAAATTTTAACTTCCAACTCAAAGATTTTGAAATTCAAGGGATCGATCAATTCAAAGGTATTATGCTTGTTGGTGCAGAGAAACTTGAGTTCACGCTCGACCTAATGTCGGTCATCAATAAAGATCAACCCATTGCGATTCAATCCATAGCCTTAGATAAACCTGAAGCTAATATTCTCGTACTTCGTAACGGTGTCGCAAATTATGAAATCATCAAAGATGATGGAAAACCAAATGCCCCAACAACGAACGAAGAAGAAGCTGGAACGTACAACTTCTTGATTCAATTACAAAAGTACCGTATTTCGGGTGGTAAGTTTAGTTACCTTGATAAGCAAGGTGATATCGAACTAAAATTGACGGATCTTGATCATGAAGGTAGTGGTGATTTTACGCAAGATTTATTTGACTTAAAAACACAGACCAATATTCGTAGCATTAGTATGACGACAGGAGGAATACGATACCTCAATCGCGTTACCGGCGATTTTGATGTTACCCTTGGTGCCGATATCAAAAATAATACTTATACTTTCAAAGACAACGACCTTCGCCTTAATGCGCTACGGTTGATTGCTGACGGTTCTATACAAGTAGGTTGGGCGGATATCAATATTGACCTTAAATTCAACGCACCCGAAAATGATTTTAAAAACTTTTTGTCTTTAATTCCTAGCGCTTATGCGAAAAACTTTGAGGCGGTCAAAGCAAATGGAAAACTTGCGTTCAATGGTTTTGTAAAAGGAAACTATAATGCGATCAAGGGGACAATCCCCGCCTTTAAAGTTAACTTAGACATTGAGAATGGAGATTTTAAATATCCGGATCTTCCACTTGGTGTAAAAAATATTCAAGCGAAAGCGACCATCAATAGTCCTTCTAGCAACTTGGATAAAATGACTGTCAACATTCCTAATTTTGCAATGCTGCTTGGAGACAATCCTTTTAAAGCAAAATTGAACTTAAAAACCTTAATCTCTGACCCTAACGTAGATGCTGATATTGACGGTATCCTCAACTTAGCCAATCTGGCAAAAGCCTTTCCGATGGAAGGCGTAAAAACGATGAACGGCACCATCACCGCCAAACTTTTAGCGAAAGCAAAAATGTCGGATATGGACCGGAAGGATTATGAAAATGTAAATATGCAAGGGAAAGTGCAGATTCAAGATTTAGTCTACAGCACTACGGATCTTCCTACCGTTAGAATCGAAGATATGCAAATGGATTTTAATCCCAAAAATGTAACGCTCGATAATTTTACAGGACAATTAGGAAAAAGTGATATCAAAGCAAAAGGAAGCCTAGATAATGTCTTAGCATATTTCTCTCCTGATAAAACGATGAAAGGAACCTTAGTTGTCCGTTCTGACTATTTTAACGCCGATGAATGGATGCCGGCAGAAGAAGCAAACACCACCACCACTCCCGTAGAAGATCCAAACGCACCGACAGCAGAAACGAAAATCTTTGATCGCTTCGATTTCACTTTAGATGCCATCGTTAATCAAATCGACTACGATGTTTACGAATTAAAGAATACCACCGCTAAAGGAAATTTCACTCCGAATAAAATTAGTTTCACCCAATTTAAAACGGATTTAGGAAAAAGTGACTTCGCAGCCAATGGAACAATTAACAACGTTTTCAATTATCTTTTTGAAGGAGAAGTACTTACTGGGAACCTAAACCTTACCTCTAAGTTTATTGATCTCAATGAGTTTATGCAACCGGTACCGGAAGCTTCCCCAACCGCAAAAACCATTGCGAATGAAAATAACTTGGAGGCGATTCAAGTTCCTCCAAATATCGACCTTAATCTTTCTACCGATATTCGTAAGATTCGCTATACTAATATTGACTTAGATAATTTGGATGCGCAAGTTGGGGTCAAAAATAAAACGGTTAGTATCAAGAATGCCACAGCGAGAGCACTAGGTGGCGATATTAAAATGACAGGAGACTATAATACGATTGACGCAACTAAGCCGACTTTTGATATGGATTATCAAGTTAGCAAATTGGATTTTCAAACTGCATTTAAAAAATTAAATACTTTTCAAATGCTCGCGCCCATCGGTAAATACATCGAAGGAAAATTCAATACAAAAATTAATCTTAAAGGAGTTGTTGGAAATGATTTATTACCAGACCTCAACACCTTGAGTGCAGATGGTTTGTTTACCACCATCAATGCCATCATTAAAAACCTAAAACCGTTAGAAAAAGTTAGTAGCTTGCTTAACCTAAAAAGCGTAGAAACCATTAAATTGGAGAATACGAAAAATAAATTTAGAATCATCAACGGCGTTGTAGAAATCGATCCTTTCGAATATGCGTATAAAGATATTGACATGAACATTGGGGGGAAACACGGTTTAAATCAAGAGATGGATTATAACATTATTGCCAGCATTCCTAGAAAAATGTTAGAGCAAAATTCGATTACTGCGGCAGCAAATCAAGGTATTAATCTCATTAACGCACAAGCGAAAAAATTTGGCGTCCCATTAGACCTTGGTAATATGATTAACATTAAACTAAATCTAACTGGCTCAATCACCGCTCCAAAAGTACAGCTAAAAGTACTGGGTTCTAAAGACGGCAAAGGCTCTATTAAAGACGTCGTAAATGATGTAATCGACACGGTGAAGGATAGTGTAAAAACAGTCGTAACCAATACGGTAAATACCGCGAAGGACAGCGTAAAAACAGTTGTTAAAGACGAAACAGAAAAATTAAAAAAGAAAGCCGACGCAGAGATAAAAGCAATCATGGCTGCTGCTCAAAAACAGGCAAAAGCCATTAAAGATACGGCAAGAAAAACCGCTGCTAAAGCCAAAGCGGAAGGCTATAAGCAAGCTGATAAATTGGTCAGCGATGCCGGTGGTAATTTTTTCAAAAAGAAAGCAGCCGAAATCGCAGCAAAAGAATTGAAAAAAGAAACGGATAAGAAAACAAAAAAAATTGTGGACGAAGCGGATAAACGAGCAGATCAAATCATGGAAAAAGCAGAACAGCGAACGGATGCCGTACGGAAGAAATATAAGCTGTAATTTTTTGACTAATCGCTTTTCCAACTACAAGAAAAAAAGTTGCCTAAAGAATTAGTAGCCATAGTTAATATCGAAGCGCTGTAAAGTATTAGTTAAAATGCTTTACAGCACTTCAAGTAGTTTACGTAAATATTGTGTTAATAATATTAATAAAAATAAGTCGTAGAAATAAGCCTTAAATCAAATAGTTTTGCAAAATGACTATTCAATATTTAAAAAAACTCCAAAACAATCCTAACTTAAGTGACTTCCCCATGGAAGGTATATCCATCGAAGAAATTGAACGGCTAGAGCAGCTTTATAATCGAGGAAAAGTCTTTCCAAAAGTCTTACGAGAATTACTATTTTTAGCCGGAAAGTTTTGCGCTGTTCTCGATTTTAGCATTTACGATAGTCAAGAAGAAATGCAAGCAGAAGAACGGGCAGAACTATTAGAAATTTTTAATGTACAAATAGAGCGTCCGCATTTTTTTGTCTGCTTGGCTTCTCACGGTATGCCTGTTTTCATGTATTTAGATGAAGGAAATAATCCTTCGATGTACCAAATACGAGGGCAGCCAACGCAAGAGCGATACGCAGATCATAGACTAGGTTCTTTGGATATGCTAATTAACCACCGGATCACAGATTCTCTAAATGGAAAAAATCCTTTTTAAACTTAGAATTACTACTTCATGTATCGCCACCTTATCCTAATTTGTCTTTTATCCTTATTCCATACTGCTTGTACCTCTCCGAAGGAAAAACCAGCGACCACTCCCCTTGCCGAACCCGACCTCAAAGCGATGATTGGTCAAATGGTAATGATTGGATTCCGAGGGATGGAAGTGGATAGTGTTAGCCCAAAAATCATCACACAAATAGAAAAAGACTTTGTTGGTGGAATAATTCTTTTTGATTACGATCTAGTTAAAAAATCTCCGCGTAGAAATATTAAATCGCCTACTCAAGTTAAGAAATTAATTACTGCTTTACAGCAAAAATCGAAGACACCACTTTGGGTAGCTGTTGATCAAGAAGGGGGAAAAGTAAATCGACTCAAAGCCAAATATGGTTTTCCAAAAATTGCCTCCGCAAAATATCTAGGCCAATTAGACAACTTAGATTCCACCAAGCATTATGCCCTACTCAACGCATATAATCTGCAAACCTTAGGTTTCAATTTGAATTTTGCGCCCGTCGTAGATCTCGATCTTAATCCTAAAAATCCTGTGATCGGAAAATACGAAAGAAGTTATTCTGATCAATCTGCTACGGTCATCAAACATGCCCAAGCATGGATTAAGGTACACGATTCGTTAGGCGTTTTATCTACCTTAAAACATTTTCCCGGACACGGCAGTTCTGATGCGGATTCCCACGAAGGATTTACCGATATTTCAGCATATTGGCAAGCAGAAGAACTACAACCTTTTGAAGTACTGAGCAAAATAGAACCTCCAATTGGTATTATGACGGCACACGTTTTTAATCGTCAACTCGATTCCATCTTCCCCGCTACGCTATCCAAAAAAGTGATTCATACGATCTTACGAGACAACTGGAAATTTGAAGGTTTAATCTTTTCTGATGATTTACAAATGAAAGCGGTCAATAAGCTTTATGATTTTAAAACGATTGTTAAAAATTCGATTCTTGCGGGCGTAGACGTTTTAGTTTTTGGCAATAATTTGGAATACCAAGAAACACTTCCTGAGGAGGTTGTAAATTTAGTCTACCAACTTGTGACCGATGGAGAAATTAGTAAAGAAAGGATACAGGATTCGTATCATAGAATTATCAAAGCTAAAGCGGCTTTAAAAAGTAAAGAAAAATAAATTAAATGCTTGGGCAAAACAACAAGCTTATGGAACCACAAACTTGTGTCATCTGTGAAAGAGCATTGGGTGACAAAAATATATCAAAGCACCATCTCATCCCCAAGTCCAAAGGCGGGAGTAAATTTGAGACAATTCTTATTCATAATATCTGTCATCAGAAAATTCATTCCATTTTTTCAGAAAAGGAATTGAAAGATACTTACCATACTGTTGAAGCATTAAAACAAACCGAAGAGATTCAAAAGTTTGTCCAATGGGTCGCAAAAAAGGATAGCAGTTTTTATCAACGTAATCGAAGGCGAAAAAGGAAGTAGACTCAACCTATTAATCTACCGTTTAGAGATTTTGTTATTGCTAATCGTTCGTTGTCGCGAGCATTTAAATCTTCCTTCTTCAAAATCTCGGCGTTTGCTATGCTTGGTTTTTCTACCTTGCACTCTTGCACGCCACATTCTAAAACTTGAAGCTTTCATTTCTCGACGCATCAGCTTGATCACTTCTTTTTCTTTCAAACCAAACTGCATCGTAATCGCATCGAAAGGCGTACGGTCTTCCCAAGCCATCGCAATAATTCGATCGATATCTCTTTCTGATAATTCTTTTTCCATAATTATAAGACATTAAAATTCGTCAGGATGAGCAATGACTTTTTGTGCGCGCGCTTTCAACGCAGCCAATTTTTCCTCATCCATTTTATTAAGTAAATTCATCATCATCGCCATCCGCTGATTACCTTTAAAGTAACTGCGTTTCTCATCCAAAAAATTCCAATACAAGGCATTAAAAGGACAAGCATCTTCTTCTGTTTTCTTACTCACTTTATAGGCACAACCTTTACAATAGTTACTCATTTTATTAATATAACTCCCGCTGGACACGTAAGGCTTCGTCGCTACAATTCCACCATCCGCAAATTGGCTCATGCCTCGGGTATTTGTGATCTCAACCCATTCGATCGCATCAATATAAATCCCCAAATACCATTCGTCTACAGCGTCGGGATCTACTTGCGTCAACAAGGCGAAATTCCCTGTAATCATGAGTCGCTGAATATGATGCGCATAAGCATGATCCAAACTTTGACTAATGGCATGTTGCAAACAATTCATTTTTGTCTTTCCCGTCCAAAAAAAGTCCGGCAGTTTATTTTTATTATCCAAGGCATTCCGCGTTTGATAACTAGGCATTTCTTTCCAATATATACCACGCATATATTCTCGCCATCCCAAAATTTGCCGCACAAATCCTTCTACTTGAGACAAATCAATCGTTTCTTCGTGCGCACTCCAATAATCAATTACCGCTTGGATAACTTCCAACGGATGCAACATTTTACTATTCATCGCAAAGGAAAGTCTGCTGTGGTATAAAAAGTTTTCTTCGGTATGCATCGCATCCTGAAAATCTCCAAAGTGTACCAATAAATGCTGACAAAAATAATCCAATACCGATAATGCTTCCTCCCGATTAGTTGGCCAAACAAAAGCGGTAGCATCAATTTTTCCAATCGTTTCTACGCCCGCTTTTTTAATCATCTTAATCAGGCCAGCTAAATCTTTTGTACAATTAAGTTCTCTTGGAATAGCCGGCGTTCCTTTCCACTTTTTACGATTGCTCTGATCAAAATTCCACTTTCCGCCTACTGGTTTTTTATCTTCCAACACCAAGAGATTATATTTCTTGCGCATATTTCGATAAAAATACTCCATGACCATTTGCTTCTTCCCCTCAAAAAAATCACTCAACTCGTAGCGTGTTGTCAAGAAATGTTCCGTATCAAAAACTTGCGACTTAATTGCTAACTGATCACAAAACTGACTTAGTTGTTGATCCAAACGATATTCGTCTGGCATTTGATATTCAAATTTATCAATATCTTTTTTTGTAATAATCTGCTTTAAATTTTCAACTAAATCTTGCTTATTCTCTTCGTCATCTAATTCATAATAAATGACCTGTGCCCCACTCGCTGCTAATTGATCTCGAAATTCCCGCATACTCTGAAAAAATGCAACAACCTTTTGAATATGGTGTCGAACATAATCCGTTTCCTGCCGCATCTCTGCCATAAAGTAACAACAATCGGTATGGTCTTCATACCAACTATGTTGGCTGTTAAGTTGGTCTCCTAAAATCAATCGAAGCTTCATGTATATTCAAATTAGTCTTTTACTCCCGTAAATTTATTACTGTAAAGATTGCTATAAAAATGAAAACCCTAGGCTATCCCCACTGCTCTACAAATATTTCTACCGCTGGATCTGATTTCCCATAACTCACGATTTTTATCTCTAACGGTGTATTTTTAAATTGATTAATTGCGCCAGCCAAAGCCTCAAATATCCAACTACGCGCATTCCCAAAAGCCCCACCACCGACTAAGGTCAAATAAACCTTAGGATTTTTGGTGTGCTCAAAATTTTGTAAAGCGGCGTAGAGCGTAGCTTCATAAGTTGCTTCCAAAATTAGTCTTGCAAAGGGTTCCCAAAGTTCCGCCTCAAACTTAGCGTAGGCGACGGGCAACGCAGAGCAGTAAGCTTGCGTAACGGTATGTTGACTTGTTCCCATCGTAACTTCCGTATCCCATTGGATTCCAATTTCCAACTTTCCTTTGAGTGCTTCGTATCCTGCTGTGTCCAACGTATTTATAGCCGTCGCAATTCGTCGTAAACTTTCCGCACTTGTCGGTAAAGCATATCCATTTTGCATCTCCCAAAGCTGCAAAGTATCATTATCCAAAGCTTCTGCAATAGTTGCTAGGCAGTCTATTTGTAATTCTTTAGATTGACCAATTTGATCTTTAATTGGAACAAAGTAATTTCGATAAACGGTACCCGCACCACAAGCGATTGCACAAGCAGGACCTTGAGTGCGATCGTTTTCATAAATCCCAACACCTAATGCTGGAGTAGCCTGTGGGCTAATCATTTCTAATAAATTAAATTGGGAAGCCGCTTGAAAGAAAGCACCTTCATTCGCTTGGACTTGATGTAAATGCTGAACGTTCCCTATCACTTCTACAACCTGAATTTGACTTTGATACTTTTCTTTTGTTTTACCTGCTCTTTTTAGTGTTTCTAAGGTTATTACTTCCAATCGACCATGTTGATAACTTTTACCATTTACAGTAGAAGTTATTTTACCATCGGCTACGATTAAGTGCTGCTGAACCTGAGCGATACTTTCTTCGCTGAAACCAAATAATTTTTCAAACCACATAACTGCCGACTTTAATAAGTTTTTTTAAAGTTCTTTTGCTAACTAGTTAACCATAAACGCTGAAATATACCTGCTGCATCGTAACGACTTGCCTGTAGGCGCACATTAAATTTTCGATCACGCGGATCATTTCCTACTCCAGCCACGTACATCCAATTTCCATAATTACTATCTACATCATAATCAATTAAAAGCGATTCAAAATAAGCCGCACCGATTCGCCAATCTAATTCTAAATTTTTAGCAAAATAGGAAGCTACGTTTTGTCGCCCTCGATTACTCATCCAACCTGTTTTTTTCAACTCAATCATATTCGCATTTACGAAAGGTTCCTTCGTCGTCCCATCCATCCATTGCTGAATTAAATTCGAATCCTTTTTCCAATGATACTGTCGCCGCAAAATCCCACCTTGTTGAAAAATCAAGTTTCCATGTTGCAAGGAAATATACTTGAAGTAGTCTCGCCAGATTAACTCAAAAACTAACCAATAAGTAGAGTCGTTCGCACCGTTTTCTTGCTCATAAGCTTTAATCGCTGCGTAGATTTGTCGAGGAGAAATACTACCGTTGGCCAACCATGCAGAAAGTTTTGAGCTATAGTCCAACCCTACTAAGCCGTTTCTCGTTTTTTTATATCGAGATAGATTTTTAGTCTCCCAAAAATAATGTTCCATTCGTTCTTCCGCCGCTTTAGTTCCTCCTTTGAAAGGAAAAGCACTCCGTTCATCCACCTCAAAATCAGCAAAGCCTAATTCTGATAAACTCGGAATTTTCGATTTCGTCGAAAGTAAGTTTTCTTTTGCGCACGCAGTAATTTCTACACAAGCACGAATGGGACTGTACTTCTCACACTTCTTTCGAAATTGCGTAAATACTTGTGGAACATTATCCGTAGAAAAAACTAAATCTTCGGGATGAAATAAAAATTGATCGTAAGCTTCCGTCCAATTCATACTTCCTGCAACTGCTTGAGCTACTTGTGCTTGTACAGCCACTTCTTCTGCTGTCCAAACCCGCTGTAAGTAAATATTTTTCACCGCATACTCCTTCCCTACCGCTGGAATAACCGTTTCCGGTAAATCATGTGCTACTACTAAACTAATATTCAAAGCATACAAATCCGCTTGCAATTGCGCCACACTCTCCCGTAAAAATTTTGCTCTAAATTTTTCTGTTTTTCTAAAGCCGTATTTCGTCTGCGCAAACTGCTGAGGTTCAAAACAATAAACTCCAATGACGCGGTCATTCTCTTCGACTGCTCGCTGTAAGGAGTAATTATCCTGAACTCGTAAGTCATTTCTAAACCAAACTATTCCTGTTTTCATCCTACTTGTTCTTATTTCTACGACATCTTTCACTACAGTATAATACAGATTCCCAGACCTTTTCCCATTTCTTACGCCAGGTAAAAGGTCGCTCACATACTTTGCAAATTTTAGTAGGAAGATCTCTTTTTTTCAAAATAAAAGCATTTTAAGTATTGAAGTTGTTTAAAAATGGGGGGTTGAAATTAGTTGTAAGCGCTTGGTTTTCAAGAGGAAGCTCCATTTTTTTTTTCGTTGCCATCGCTACGGGGAAAAAAATTAGCTGAAACATTGGAAATCAATGGCTTGCAAATAAATCATCTGTCTATTTTAAAACAACTTTATTAAGCTAAAGTTTAAGTTTGCTTGAGCTATTATTTCAAACAAAGCGGTGCAGATTTAGTTTAAAATTTGACTAAAAATAAAAGTACCTTTTAAACTAAATCATAAGCCTCAAATTAAGCAAAACGTGAACCCAACTTACCTTAGATCATATTTAACACTTTGAATATTCACCAAAACTGATTATCTTTATAGTAAGTAGAAATGAAAAATCTTATTTCTGCTTTGCCAGCCTGCTTAGAATTTCATAAAATTATCCTATGCTAAGCTTAATTATTTCTCTACTACTAGGTTTTACTAATTTAAATACACCACTACCCCATCAGGAGGTAGAAGGTACAATTTGCGTTTGGGTACACGAATCCATCAAAATTTATGAGGAAGATCGAGTACTTGAACTCAAAGTTTACCTTGACGGTAAATGGATTGGAATGATTCATAAATCCTTTGCGGAAACCCCGACCTGTGGTTTGCCGGGCGTATTAACTAAGAAAATAAAAGCGGGTAAACACACGATTGAGGTGAAAGGAATTCGTAATAATGCACTTAACCATACGAATCAACTCAAAGTAAACTGGAAGGGACAATTTGTCTTGCTACCCAATGCACACATTTTACTTGAGATTGGTAATCACGATACACCAAAAGTAATCGAACCGCTAAAAGAAGATGCTGGAAGTCTTTCGGTGTGGTTGGATCAATCTGTAACGAAAAACGTTCGAGACATCAAGGTATACATTGCCGGTAAATATCAAGGTCGTTTAAAAAAAGGATTTACCAAAGAGAGAATTTGTGGTGATATTGGGACCATTAGCAAGAAATTACCTTTTGGAAGACACGAAGTAAAGGTGGTGGGAATTCGTAAAGATTTGAAAGCAAGCGATCCCAAACGGAAGTTTGAATTCAAACGCAACGTTTTACTCAAAGAATCTTGCTTCAATTTGCCTATTTATTTCTATTCCGACTAAATGAACCTAGACGATGACCTCCTAGATGCACCAAAAGAACAGCGTTTAAACCTTAGATATGCAAGTTTTTACGAGCGCTTGGTAGCGGCTATTATTGATGGACTACTTATCGGTATTCTTTTAAAAATCATCGCTTACTTCCTCGGTATATTTTTAAATAACAGGATTATATTTGGTGTTTACTGGCTCTATCATTCCATTTCTGAAAGTAGTATAAGGCAAGCTTCTCTAGGCAAACAGATTTTGAGACTCCAGGTAACGGACACTGAAGAAAAGCCTATTGGGTTCTTAAAAGCGATTCTCAGAAATTTTATAAAATATCCCGCTGGTGTTATCTTCTTTATCGGTCATTTTAGCATTTTTTTTTCAAGCAGAAAGCAAGCCTTCCACGACTTCATCGCTAATACCTTAGTTTTTAAAACAACTTCTAGTTTAATCAACCGACGAACCCGAGAGTTTCGCAGAAAGAAAAAATGAACGGCTTACTCTGTTACTACCTTCCATTGATAATGAAGTCGATATTCAAATCGATCAAATAGTTGTCGACCAGCAATGGTTAAGTAGTCCTTTCCAACAAAATAGCTAGTCGATAAATTAAGAAATTGCATCCCCAGAAAATCATCATCCCCAAGTAACGAGTCTATTTGAAAAAAATGATCTTGTGATAAAAATAAACCTTGTGTTACACCTTCTCCCAGTACTTGCTGTACCTTTGCTTCACTATTCCGTTCATCTAACTCCACCAACGAGAAAACGAGATAATCTGCCTTTGGATCATGGAGTTTATATGCTAAACTAAGGTCAATCCTCCGTTTCTTTTCCGAGCAGTTAAAGCTACTTTGTAAAATCGTTTTGCGCTCAAATCTTGTTGCTTCTTTTCTCACCAAATCTACTTGCAAAAATACTTCATCCGCTTTGGTACTAACCGGACTCATATCTTCACTCAGGTTAACCGCTTCCAAACTTCGCAATTGAAAGTGAGTAGCAGGGATTCGCGCTAAAGTTTGTTTAGGCTTAGCCAAAAAACAACCCAAAAGAAGTAAAACACCAACGCAAAGAAATGGTATAAACCTATTTTTCATAAAAACAAATTTAGTACACTACCAAAATAAAAAATGCTTAGACTCCAAAATAGCATCGCCATCTTGAACCCTAAGCAAAATTGTATTTACATCATTTATATACAAATGCTATGCTAAGCAATTAATTGAAACTGATTGCTAGCAACGGTTACGGACTAGGTTAAACGCATCAAATTATTTTTAAAAAATGAATGTTGAGCAATGGAGCCTTGAGTATTGATTTGTTGTCCATTTTTGGTAACGTTTGATCATTTTTCAATCAATATTCAAGATTAGATATTCAAAAATCAATATTCAAAAATCAATATTTCTCTCCCATTCTACCGGATGAATATTTGATGCGTTTAACCTAGTTACTGACTAAAACTCATCAATGAGTTTCTTTTTCATTTGATCAAATTCTTCGTCGGAAAGAATCCCTTGATCCCGGAGTGCGGCAATTTCCTTGAGTTTTGACAGTACATCTTTTTCTTCCACTGGTGGCGGGACAACAACAATAGGTTCTGTACTCGCAGGTTCTGGATCAGTTTTGGCAGCAGCAGCGGGTGGTGTCGTAGGTTCTTCTGCAACCGTAAATGCATCTTCGTCCTCCACTACCGTCGCTTCTTCCTTACTCCAATCTTTCGCTACTGTTTTTCCTTTTTCAAACTTTTCTTTATAATACTTGCGTAAACGATCTGGATCAAAGTCGAGGATTGTTCCACCAGATTCAAAATGTTTTTTGAATACTTCTCCTAAAGCGTAGGTTGATGCACCGGCAAAGAGAGAAACCGTTGCGCCACCAACTACGGAACCTAACCCTGGAATCAACTTAACAAGGCTTCCTGCTCCCAGTCTGGCCAAAGTGGTACTCGTTAAGGAAGTCACAATCGCTTTCCCTTGTGTTTCTTGAAAATTGAGATCATAGGTTCGACAAAGTTGTCGGATCATATCTAATTGTAGCGCACTCACCGCAAAAATATCCGCAATCAAAACGGGAATTAATCCTGCTCCCATGGACCAAATCACGTGATTTCGAATAATCGTATCTGCGTGTTTAGATCGTTCACTTTTTCCTTTACTCATAATGTTATTTTTTAAAAATCGGAATAATATTTTTTTCTTTTTCATGAAATTAATTTAGAAGTCGTTTTAATAACTTCCTTACTTAGAAGCTGTTCTTAAAATAACTCGGCAAATGTTAAAAAACATTTGCGCTGAGTTATATAATATATGCTTTGTAAGTACCAAGACAAAATTATTTTACCACTAAATGGTCTTGGTACTTAAGTAGTTTGCAGCATTAAATTAACTAATAATTTGAAAGCCTTTTAAGCTTATTGTAAAGTCAATTTCCGCGAACTACTTAATCTAAAAAAAGTTCTTGTTTATGCACTGGCTACTGGATGCTTAATGCTGTAACTAAACATAGACATTAAGACCACAAACAAAGCCGTTAAACTCACTAAACTTCCCGCAAATATTCCAATGTCAGCATTCGTTTGAAATGCACTCCATTCAATATAGGTTCCTAAATTAATCAAAAAGTGTCCAACACAAGCTAAAGTTAAAGTACCAATAACAATGACTTTAGCTAATACACAATTTTGACGGATGCTCGACGGAGGTTTTTTTGAGTTTTTCATTTTTAATTTTTTTGGTGTTCGTTACTGAATGATAATTGATACTGCAATCTATAACGAACCTGCTCCATTTGCATCTTTTCTCGACAATCCTAGTAGGAATTACGATAAATGACCATTTTAAACTACTAAATCGACTCTTTTTACCCCTTTATTCCATATTTATAGTGGTTTTCATCAGAAATCCCGAATTTTCAACGGTGGAAGATTCGGGAGCTCTAGTCTATGCAATTGATTAAGTATACTACCTTTTACTTGACTTTAATTCTAATTCCTTCCGAATGACTGGTAAATTCTGGCGCATACATACATTGCATCGTCGTAATTCCATTCGAAAAATCTCCTTTATGGCTTACCCGCAAAGGATATTCAAAAACGTAAGTTCCTTTTGGTAAATAAGAAATAAAGAAATTCGTTGCAGCATCACGGGTACTTTCATAATAACCCAATCCACCTTGCCATTGATAACGACTAATCGTATTGATTGGCTCTAAACCTGCTGCTCGCATATCTTTTAAGTGTACATATTCCATCGCTCGGTCTACCCGAATCTCAATCCGCACTTTCAATTTATCTCCTGGAATCAAGGCTGTTTCCGCAGTCACAGGGGTAATTTTTGGTCCGGTACTCGATGGAATTTCTTTGAACAATTGTTTTTTAATCTCTAGAGGCGTTTCTTCGAAAGTCTTGATCTTATCCAAATTTTCAAAATATTGCCAATACATCGCTCCCCAGGCTACCGAACTATTCGGATTGCGAACCGTTACGCTACTCATGGCTGGTGTAACCGCCGCCCCTTTCCAATTCGTTTTAAAATAGCCTGTCCCCGCTTCTTTCTTAATGGTAGACTGATCTAATTTTTTTCCTCCGATGGTAATCTCTAAATCTTGATCTTCGACCAACCAGTTTGCACCACGTAGCAATAGTCCGTATACTGCCGACGCCGTAGCTTTGGTTGTTTTCCAATTCGTCGTCTGTTTATTCTTGAGTAACCAAACTTTTAAATCGTTGACCGCTTGGTTATCTTTCGCAACTTCATCAAAAACTTCGATCATTAACGCGTGCGTTTCAATTGGCATTTGATACCAATTATAACCTCGGCTATATTTCCAGTACATTCCCATTTCTTCGTTATTCAACGAACGTTCTTTTAAGGACTTCACGATAGCTGCCGCTACGGTATTCCGATTCGTCCGCTGCAAACTTAGCGCAATTAAACCTTCTTGATAAAGTCCTCTTTGCAACCAATATTTTTCGGCTTGACCGAGATAATAATCAAAAGCAGTCTTTGCGTCACCATCTACCGTGTATTCTAAAAAGAAAGAACGGGTATACAAATAATGAATCGCAATATTACTTAAATGATCCGCTTCCAAATTACCATTTGCTTGCTTAACTCGCTTGCGCAATTCTTTGTAATGCTGCACAATTTCACCATCAATAAAACGAATTGCTTTTTTTACAAGCGCTTCCGTTTTATCATCTTTCTTGATGTCTCTTACTCCTAAGCGATCCAAGTGCCCTAAACCTTCTACAATGTATTGCGTAATATACCAATTCTCTCGACCTCCAGGAAACCAGCTAAAACCGCCACTACTTTGCTGACGATCTACCAAAATAGCTAAAGCAGCGGCTTGCTCTTCCGCCATCCGATTTAAATCAAATAACAATCCGATTTGCTTCTTTTGCGCAGCTTCCGACTGTGCGGCAAGTACCCAAGGTGTTTCTTCGAGCAGTGCCGTTTTGAGTTCTTGGTTTTTAGCCAAATTACTTTCTAGCGCCGGTGTGTTTTTCCAAGCCTCAAAAACTTCTTTGACTTTCGGATGCGCATTGGCGACTTCCGTTGCCAAACTATTCGCATAAAATCGACTGAAAATTTGCTCCGTACATTGATATGGATATTCCATAAGGTACGGTAAAGCTTGCACCGCGTACCAAGCTGGATTTGAGGTAAATTCTAAGGTCAATTGGTGGTGCTGTAAGGTACTTGAAGTTCCTGCTTTTTGTAAAGCTTGGAAAGTAAAGTCTTTAGTCGATT
>JBGCFY010000248.1:0-24158 GCA_045110315.1 Saprospiraceae bacterium | reverse complement strand
TCTAAGTATTTATCACTATTCGGCATATTAAATTGCTGCGCAGCCACAAGAGCGTGCACTGGAGGCAGAATGAGCGATTAAATTGGGAGAGGACGTGACTTGGCGCATCAGGTTTTTAGCGTTTGGCAAAACTTTTCTTTAGACAGCTATTCTATTTCAAAACCAAATACAATTTACCGAGTCGGTTATTTCATCAGAGCATTGGAAGAAATAATTAGGAAGCATTTCCTAAATCTGTAGGGGACACGGCTTTTAGAGAATTTATTCTCGCAAACTAGGATAAAATTCATTATATTAGTATTTAGTTTATCAAGGAAGTTGTTTTAAAATAGATCTTAATGCCTACAGGTAAAGCATTGCAATCCATTACTTCCCTTTATTTCTCGTCACCGCAGCTATGGCTGCATAAATTCTGAATAGAATTTACCGCTTGCGGATGGGATGCAAAAGAGCTTCGTCCTGACTTACAAGCCTTTACCTTCGGTTGCTAACCTCATTTTAAAACAACTTCAAGTAAAAGCTTTATCGACTAATAAGCAGAGACTTGATATTCATTGTAAAATAAGACGAAATAGTTCGAGCGTAGCTTAAACTATTTCTTAGGAGGAGCATTAATCAATTAAGCTGTTCTAAGAACGGTATCAGTAGAAACTAAAAGCGTCCGCTTTTACGTCGTCTGGTTGGCCGTACTTTCAACGTTATTTTTATTAGCTTGCTCTTTGTATAGCTATGACAATTAAAAACGATCCAACCTATTTCTTATGAAACATCTCTGCTTTGTTCTCTGTCTAATCTTTTTTTGCACTCTTTCTGTGCAAGCCAGACACATCATTGGCGGAGTGATGACTTATCGCTGCTTAGGGGATACGCCAGATGTTCCCGGATCACAACGTTACTTTATTGTCATGAAAGTCTACCGAGATAACACGGGAGGAACAGGTTTCGATGGAACTGCCTTTATCGCGGTTTATCAAGGCGATAGTGACATTCCTTTTTTGACGCCCAATCAACCATTTGGCGGAGAGGAAACTACTTTGGATCCTGAGTTAGGTCCTTGTCTGGAAGTTCCACCAAACGTAGATGTAAGAGAAGCGATTTATTCTTTTTTTATAGATTTGCCCGTTTCAACGGAGAGCTATCACATCGTTTATCAACGTTGTTGCCGGAATGTAACAATTAGTAATATTGTTGACCCACAAGATACAGGAGCGACTTTTAGTGTAGAAATTACGCCAGAGGGACAAAATTTTTGTAATGCTACACCTACGTTTGATAATTTTCCTCCCATCGTCGTTTGCGCGAATCAAGCTTTAGTCTTTGACCATGCCGCAACGGATATTGACGGAGATCAATTGGTGTATGAACTTTGTGCACCGTTAAAAGGAGGAGGACCAGACGGTGGAACGGCCAATCCGACGGGAAGCTCAACGGGCTGTAATGGGATTCGTCCGAACCCTCCTTGTGCACCACCTTTTGATGAGGTAGAATTTATCGTCACCGAATTTAGTGCCTTGGATCCAATGGGTGGAATGCCACCCTTGAATATTGATCCTAATACAGGTTTACTAACGGGAACTCCTACAACGCTAGGGCAGTTCGTGGTTGGCGTCTGTGTCTCCGAATTTCGTAATGGTCAACTTATCGGACAGATTCGGCGTGATTTTCAATTTAACGTTGCGAATTGTGACCCTGTTGTTGCCGCGGAGGTGGAATATGATGAACTGATTGGCGATCAACAATATTTAATTAATTCGTGTGGGGAAAGGGAAGTAACGATTATTAACAGAAGTACCCAGCAGCAGAATATTTTTGACCAATTTTGGATATTTGATATTGATGGACAATTAGATACTTTTGATACTTGGGACTTAACTTTAACGTTTCCTGATTTTCAGGAATATAGCGGTTGGTTATACCTCAACCCTGGAGAAACTTGTGCGGACTCGGCTCAGATTTTTGTAAATATTTACCCCGAACCAACTACAGATTTTAGTTTTACCTACGATAGTTGTGTCGCTGGTCCAGTCGAATTTAACGATACGTCTTTTTCAGCAGGCGGACCGATTACCGCTTGGGATTGGATCATGGCTGATCAAGGCGTTGCGACGGGGGAAGATCCTTCTTTTCTTTTCACAGACCCTGGTAGCCACGAAGTGATACTAATGGTTACGGATACTAATAATTGCACGGCGCAAGCGATTGATACGGTCAATTGGTTTCCTGCACCACCCATCATTATTGTTGATCCGAGTACTTTCCAAGGTTGCATTCCGCTGGATATTAGTTTTGTTAACTTGTCCACGCCGATTGATACAAGTTATCAGACGCTCTGGGATTTCGGCAATGGTGATAATTCTTCGGTTTTGAATCCCAACTATACGTATTGGGAGTCGGGTATTTACGATATTTCTTTGTCCATTACCTCGCCGATTGGTTGCCAAATTGATACGGTTTTTAACAATTGGATTGAAGTTTTTGAATCGCCGGTAGCAGATTTTACTTACAGTCCTTTGTTACCAAATAATTTTGAACCAACGGTAGATTTTTTAGATCAATCTATAGATGCGGTTGGTTGGAATTGGGACTTTAACGGTTACACGATTTCAAGTTTACAAAATCCCAGTTTTACTTTTCCAGATACGGGCTTACAAATTGTCCAGTTGATTGCTACAAATGAGAATTTTTGCTCCGATACGACGTATCAGATTATTGATGTCGCGCCGCACATCCGTTATTTTTTACCTAACGCCTTTACGCCTAATGATGATAGTTTGAATGAATTTTTCAAAGCGGCGGGCTATTTTCGAGGAATCAATAATTATCGTATGATGATTTGGAACCGTTGGGGAGAATTGATTTACGAAGGTCAAGACCCTGATAGTGGCTGGAATGGGCGTAAAAATAACGTTGGTAAACTTGCTCCCAACGGCGTATACATTTACAAAGTTAAATTTAATGGTCCCCGTGGAAAACCTTACGAATTTCAAGGGTTTGCGACGTTGGTCAAGTAGATTTGTTTTCCAAAAAACACGAACTATTGTGGATTATAGGTCATCAACATCAATATTTTGCCCGATAATTGCTTTAGCATTGTATTCCTTCTTGAGATCTAGCACTAATAGTCTGCCTTTCTACTACTTTCTACTAAATACTTGACGAAAAAATAGCCTGTACAGGGTCTATTTTAGTAAAATATTATACTTAGCGATTGTTTACGCTTTCAATCGCTAAGAATTTTGTTAATTTTGATGCTGTAATACAACCCAGCAATATAGCCATAAAGATTAAGTAAAGCTCCGATGAAACGAATCCCCTTTTATACCTTACTCCTTCTCTTTTGCTTTTTTCACAATACGGTCTATGCTACTCACATTATTGGTGGCGAAATGACTTACGTGTGTCTCGGTGATACACCGGGTACACCAGGATTTAAAAGTTATGAGATTACCATGAAAGTATATCGAGATTGTACCAGTAATACCAATTTTGATGCACAAGCTTACATCGCAATTTATCGTGGCAATGTACCTCCATATTCTTTTGTGGACCAAAGGAATGTTGGCTTTGGTACAACAGATCAACAACTAAATCCAGATACGGGACCTTGTTTGGCGGCACCGCCAGATATTTGCGTCAGAGAAGCAACTTACACTTTTATTATAGATTTAGAAGTGCTCAACGAGAGTTATCAAATTATTTATCAACGTTGTTGCCGAAATAATACGATTAGCAATATCTTCAATCCCGGTGATACGGGAGCAACGTATAATGTAGAAATTAATTCTTTTGCGCAGCAAGAATGCAATAATACGCCAGTTTACGATAATTTTCCACCGATTGTAATTTGTGCGGGAGAACCTTTAAACTTTAATCATGGTGCTACGGATGTAGATGGTGATCAATTGGTTTACGAATTTTGTGCGCCACTAAAGGGAGGAGGACAAGATGGCGGACCAAGTAATCCGATTGGAGATGCAGCAGGCTGTAACGGTATTCGACCTAATCCACCTTGTCCGCCGCCTTTTGAAGAGGTAGACTTTCAGGTTCCTACTTATGATGCAATTAATCCGTTGGGTGGAACACCTGCCGTGACAATAGACCCTAATACGGGAATTATTACGGGAACACCCAATACCTTAGGGCAATTCGTAGTGGGCGTTTGTGTTTCGGAATTTAGGAATGGACAACTGATTGGTCAAGTCCGTCGAGATTTTCAATTTAACGTTGAAAATTGTACGCCTTTTCTAGATGTCGTCATTCAATCGGATCAAACGCTAGGCGATGATCAGTTTCTAATTAATTCTTGTGGAGATCCAGTTATTGATTTTGTAAATCAATCTAGCCAGCAAAACGTAACGGATTTTTATTGGATTTTTGATATTAATGGTAGTATTGATACTTTCTTTGCGTGGAGTCCGAGTATTGATTTTCAAAACCCTGGGTTTTACGAAGGAAGTCTAATCTTAAACCCTGAGTCTATTTGCGAAGAAAGCGCGGAAGTCTTTGTAGAAATTTTTCCTGCTCCAGTAGCAAATTTTGGTTTTGAATATGATACTTGCATCGCAGGACCAGTCGTGTTTTTTGATTCCTCAATGGTCGATAATGGACTATTGGAAACTTGGACTTGGGATTTTGCTGGGCAAGGAATTTCTTCAGAAATGGAACCGTCTTTTAGTTTTACGGAGCCGGGAAATTTTGCGGTTAGCCTTACCGTCGTAGATAGTAATGCTTGCGAAGCCGAATTTACGAGGATGATTAATTGGTTTCCTGCGCCGCCAATTCTCGTGGTTGATCCGAATACTTTTTCGGGTTGCCCGCCTTTGAATATTAAATTTGTTAATCTCTCGACGCCGATTGATACGACTTACCTCATAGAATGGAACTTTGGAGATCAAACGACGGCGGATTCGCTTAATCCAGAACATTTATATACAGAAATCGGTACCTACGATATTAGTCTTTCGATCACCTCACCAATCGGCTGTGAAATTGATACGTTATTTAAAAACTGGATTACCGTGCGGGAACCTCCCGAAGCCAATTTCACTTTTGAGCCACAGCGACCTAATAATTTCAGCCCTGATGTCAATTTTATTGACCAATCTGTCGATGCGGTTGGTTGGTACTGGGATTTCGCGGAATCTGGTTTGTCTTATACCCAAAATCCGGAGTACACCTTTAGAGATACTGGTTTGCAAGCCGTACGTTTGATTGCAACCAATATCTACGGTTGTTCGGATACGACTTTCCAAATGGTGGACGTGGAGCCACACATTCGTTATTTTTTACCAAATGCTTTTACGCCAAACGAAGATGCGCTCAATGAACTTTTTCAGCCGGCAGGTTTTTTTCGTGGAATCAATAATTACGAAATGAACATCTGGAATCGAGCAGGAGAACTCATTTTCGCCAGTACAGATCCAAATGGGGCATGGAATGGTCGTAAAAATAATTCGGGTCGGTTAGCTCCAAATGGGATTTACGTTTACTACGTCAAATTCAATGGACCGAGAGGGAAACCTTACGAATTTAAAGGATATGCGACTTTGATTCGCTAAGTTTAAGGGTTGAAAAGCGTTGGTTTAGCTTGAAAATCAAGAGAATAGCATTGGTTTTGCAACGATGTATCCTTTGGGAGAATTATTTTTAAAAATATCCTTTTATTGTAAAGAATAAATACTTATCTTTGCGATCCAGTTTAAGAATCTATTTATTATTAAAAATCTGAGTGATGGACGCGATAAATTTCGTACAAGAGCAGTTAACTAAGAAGACAGAATTTCCTGATTTTCGTCCAGGTGACAATGTAGTTGTAAACTACAGAATTATAGAGGGCGCTAAAGAGCGGGTTCAAGCATATAGAGGGGATGTAATTCAAATTAAAGGATATGGTGCTACTAAAACGTTTACCGTAAGAAAAATTTCTAACGGAGTAGGAGTAGAGCGTATCTTCCCAATGAATTCTCCAGCAATTGCGGAGATTAAAGTACTCAAGAGAGGTAAGGTAAGACGTGCTAAATTATACTACTTAAGAGAATTAGTAGGTAAGAAAGCAAGAATTAGAGAAAAGAAATTCGTAAAAGTTACCAAATAAGTAACAAAACGATTCTAATAAAAAAATCCCTGATCGGTGTACCGGTCAGGGATTTTTCATTTTAGTTTGAATGTTATAATAGCAATTTTAATTGGTGACTATGTTGCTACTATAGTACTTCGGTGGTATTAATTAGAAATAACTCTGTGGCAACTTTAAAATTCTTCGCATTGACTTTCTTTAAAGTGGTTGTCTGCCAGTTTGTGGTAGGATGAATCATTTGGTATTTATCTACTGTTCCAACTTTAAGTGGCATATCAAAGTTAGTGACGGGAGTATCCCAACGATATCGGAGCGTTAAATTACCCGCTTTTTCCGAAAGCTCATATTGAAAGCTAGGAATGGTCGGATAATAAAGATATTGCTGAAAGAAAGCACGGAAGTCTTTCTTGGTACATTTGTTAACGTATGCGACAAAATCTTCCGTGACGACGTGCCCGTAAGCGTGTTGATCGTAAAAAGATTTCAAGATTTCAAACCAAGTTAGGTCGTCATTAATTGCATGTCGCAACGTGTGCAACACCCAAGATCCTTTAAAGTAATGATCACTTCCATTCCATTCGGCCCAGTTTACATTCAGCGGACCGACGATCGGTTGTTTATTGGCAATAAAAGAAAGTTGACTCTTTAAATAACGAATCGACTGCTCGTAATCGTAGGCACATTCCACGTATAAGGCTTCCATATAAGTCGTAAAAGATTCGTGAATCCACATTTCCGCGTGATCATTGCAGCTAATGCTATTCCCCCAATATTCATGTCCCGTTTCGTGTACAATGATATAATCCCAATTCATATCTCTTGGAATCATACCACCTAAATAACCTCGCATATATCGATTTCCGTAGGCAATAGCTCCCTGATGTTCCATTCCTAAATAGGGCGTTTCTACCAAAGCGTAACCATCTTCCCAGAAAGGGTATTTTCCAAAATATCGTTCAAAGCAGGCTAAAACCTTAGGTACTTGTTGGAAATGTTTTTTAGCTTTTGCTAGATTTTCTGATAAAACATAATAATCAAGGTCAAGTTTTTCGCCATCATCAGCCGTATATTGATCCTGGAAATGCTTATAATCTCCAATATTTAAAGTAACGTTATAGTTATTAATTGGGTAGGAAACAAACCAATGAAATTGTTGCTGCGTGGTTCCTACCGGAATGGAGTTTCTTAGAATCCCATTTGAAATACAAGTTAAGTCCTTAGGCACAGTCACTTTAATGGAAAGGCTATCGGGCTCGTCGGATAAATGATCTTTATTGGGCCACCAAAGACTTGCCCCCGTTCCTTCACAAGCCACTCCAACCCAAGCCTTACCGTTACTACTGTTTTTCCATACAAAACCACCATCCCAAGGTGCATTTTTAGCAATAATAGGTTGCCCACCGTAGCGAACGGTGATGCTTCCTTTTTCTTTTTGTAAAGGGAGCGTAATCAAAACGGCATTGGCAATTCTTTCGTAACTCAAGGATTTACCTTGTTGAAGAATATCGTGAATTTTTAGATTTTGGAATAAATCGATTTGCATACGAGTAAAAGGTTCCACTACTTCATAGTCAATCTGCACTTCTCCTACTATCGTTTTTTGTTCTACATCCACACAGAGGTCTAAGGCATAAAATTTTACGTCATAACAAGCTCTTTCTGGTAATAACATACCTCTTAAAGTGTCAGCTTGATCGAATTTGTGGTGATGATAAAAGTCAACTTGAGCGGATAAGGGAGCGAGCCAGCAGCATTGTAGCAGTACCCAAAACAGTAAATTTTTCATGAAAGCGCTTTTTTTAGTTGTTTGAAGATGAAAAAGTCCAAAACGCGGTGAGGGAGTAGGGTCGCGAGGCTGATAAAAAACTGATTGGGTGCAATTAGATAACGCAGTTTTGGGCGATTAAGTATTAAGGCACGATGAATGAGCTTAGCGACGCGCTCCGCAGGAATGGCATTCGCTGCGGATTTTTGGACCTGTGCCTCCATATTGTTTAAGATGTTAGCATAATCAGTATGTCCATAATCCTTTTTCTCGTTAATTACTTTTTTCCAAATTTCAGTTTTGATCGGACCAGGTTCAATTAGGATTACTTTGATATTGTAGATGGATAATTCGCGACGAAGACCATCAGATAGTGATTCTAAAGCGTGCTTGGAGGCAGCGTAAGGCACCATGAATGGCGTCGTAATTTTTCCGGCAACCGAACTGATATTAATGATTCTTCCCGGTGGAAATGGGCTAGACAAACTCGCTCCTAACAAGGGCGCAAAAGCTTGAATGACTTTTAAAACACCCGTAAGGTTAATGGCCATTTGCTTTTCAAATTCGTTAATCTCTAGGTGGAGTAGTGGCCCGGTGATAGCCATACCTGCATTGTTTACAAGTCCATGAAGTCCTTGAGAACCAACCATTTCTTTGACTACTTTAAAGGCTGCTGCAATGGCTTCTCCTTCTCGGACGTCAAAAAGGAGTGCCTTGAAATTAGAGCCAAAGTTTTTTTCTAATCGTTGCGCATCTTCGCTGCTACGCACACTACCGAAGACGAAAAAACCTTTATCCAAGAGCTCGGTGGCGGTGGCGTACCCTATTCCAGAGGAAACACCCGTAATTAGGATATTTTTCATGAGGATAAAGATAGGAGAAAAATTTGGGAGCTCAGTGGCTTTTGCTTTGAAGTTGTTTTATAAAATCACTTCTTTAGGCGGATAAGAAAGCGCGAATTGTGATGAATATTCGTTCTATTTGAAAGGATTCGTAGATATATAGAGCGGATTTATCGAATTCCATGATCTTGTAGGATAATATTTTGCAAAGTAGCTGAACTATTAAGGGATTCTCACCTTTACTGTAAGAAGTTTTTTTAATCAGGTTTAAATAAAATAGATGGCTATTATATTGCGAATGATATTTTTGGCGGGATTTGTTTTCTTATTCGATTGTTATGCTTTTGAAGCATTTAAAACAATTGCAGAAGACTGGTCGCCACTTGCACAGACGGCTTTGTACACTGGTTATTGGTCGATTCCGATTTTGTTAGCGTTGTTTTTCTTAGCGTTGAGTAATGGTGCTGAATTTCTGAAAGATAAAGCACGTTTTACCCTTCTACGAACATTTTTGACGATCGCTTATTTTGCGAAGCTCTTGATTTTGGGCGTACTTTTATTAGATGATGGTCGCCGAATTTTACTGAGTTTGCACGAAGCTTTTGCGGGAAATCAAGGATACAGCTACGGTCGTTCTTACTTGATGGCTTGGATTGCCGTATTGTTAGGAATGATTCCATTGATTACCCTTACTTACGGTGCGATTCGGAACCCTTACCGCTACAAAATATTTAAAGAAACGATTGTGATTGATCAATTGCCAGCGGCCTTAGATGGATTGCGGATTGTACAGATTTCGGATATTCATTCGGGTAGTTTTACAAAAATTGATCCCGTAAGGTTAGGGGTAGAAATGATTAATGAACAACAACCCGATTTGGTGTTTTTTACGGGAGATCTAGTCAATTCAATGGCGGTAGAAATGAAAGGGTTCGTTGAGGTCTTTGATAAAATTGAAGCTAAGTATGGCATTTTTTCCGTTTTAGGAAATCACGATTATGGCGATTATGTGCGCTGGAATACGGTGGAAGAGAAAAAGCAAAATTTTCAGAATCTTTTAGCGACGCATAAGGAAATGGGCTGGGACTTGATGTTGAACGAAAATAGAATGGTTGATATTAAAGGAGAGAAAGTTGCGGTGATTGGTGTAGAGAATTATTCTGCGCATCCTCGTTTTCCAAAATATGGAGATTTGAACCGAGCGAGTGTAGGAACCGAAACGGCCAGTTTGAAATTGTTGCTTTCACACGATCCAACGCATTGGGAAGATGAAGTATTACTCGCTCCTTTTCAGGATATAGCGATTACTTTTTCGGGACATACTCACGGATTTCAGTTTGGTTTAGAGATTCCGGGCTGGTTTCGTTGGAGTCCGAGTAAATACATATATGAACAGTGGGCGGGCTTATACCAACGTGGAAAGCAGTTTTTATATGTTAATCGAGGCTTTGGGTTTTTGGGATATGCAGGAAGAGTTGGTATTTTGCCAGAAATTACTTTAATTGAATTAAAGCAAAAAAGCCTTTAGGAAGACCTGAGGATTTAAGAGATTGAAGTTGACTTTAAAGCGTTTCTATCCCCAATTTGTGCAATAAAAAGACTTGATGATCAGTTTTTTAGACGGATTTGAGGGCAATTTTTTAAATATGCTTACTTTTGTAGTAGAAAACGGTTTGAAGTGTATTTGCCAGTGATTTTTAGCAGAAAGTTACTCAATCGCACATAATAGATTAAAGTTGTGTAAGCATTCGTAGACATTTTGGCGTTTTTAAATAATGAAGTTGTTTTAAAACGCCAAAAATATTTACGAATTGATCTTTTTGTCTAACTGCTTTTAGAATTATTAAACAACTTCAATAAAAAGCTTTGAATCAATAGATTTTATGCTGACAGACCAAACGATCTTAGGATAAAGTCTACTATTTTAGAAAAGAATTCATTCTAACCATGAAATTGATTAAAAATATTATTATTCCTTTCCTACTCCTAGGAACATTTACGTACACTGCTTGTACAACGGATCAAACTCCGGAAGAAAAGAATAGAACGGCAACACTTATTCAAGGACACTGGGAATTAAAAACGGCGTTTCGTAACGATAAAGAAACAGAGACGCTTTCCGGCATTTATTTCGATTTTAAAAATGGAGATAAAATGTTCACTAATTTTAATATGTCCGGCGAAGAAAAAGAAACAACCTTTGAGTTAAAAGATAAAAGGATTCTGGCGGGAATTGGCAATGGCTATAAAATCGAATCGATTACCGCCGAAAATCTTGTGTTGACTACCAAAATGCGGGGCTATAAATTTAAGCTAGACTTAGAGAAAAAATAAAAATGACAAAGCTTAGCACCAAGAAAATTATCATTGCCTCTCAGAATCCAGTGAAAATCAATGCTACCCAAAAAGCATTTGTCGCTGCTTTCGCGGATCCCCAAGTCTTTGAAGGAATATCGGTTCCTTCGGGCGTATCGGACCAACCAATGAGCGACGAAGAGACTTTAAAGGGTGCACGGAATCGAACCAATGCTGCTAAAGCCGCTTTTCCGGATGCTGACTTTTGGGTAGGTTTAGAAGGTGGCGTAGAAGAATTGCCCTCTGGGATGTACGCTTTCGCTTGGATCGTGGTGCAAAGTAACACGCAAGTGGGACAAGCCAAGTCGAGCTATCTTCCTTTGGCACCAATTATTGCACAACGCTTACAGCGTGGAGAAGAACTAGGTCCCGTCAACGATGCTGTTTTTGGACAAAAAGATTCAAAAAAAGCGGGTGGCGCAGCGGGATTATTAACAAATAATATCCTTTCGCGCGAAAAAATTTACACCGACACCGTTATTTTAGCCTTAATCCCTTTTCTGCAACCAGAATTGTATACCCGTTAATTTCTCTTAGTTCTAAGATCGTTTTATTAAGGTATTTATACTTCAATTCACTTTTGTTGCTAGGTATAAAGTATTTGCTTTATCAGCTTCCTGACTTTTGGGATATAAAGACCTGTTAAAACCTAGCAGAAAGCTTTTTTTTAGCTTGAGAATGCTTATTTTTAAACTGTTGAAGTTAACGTTGTATTTAATTTAGCAACCGTTAATAAATGGTAAGAATGATTCCGCCACCTCTTAAAACAACTTGATTTCAGCTTTTATTTTTGAGCTTTTGAATTGATATCAATGAAAAAAATAATACTTTCCTTACTCTGCCTAGTTTTTTTGACTTCGCACGCTACTGCTTTAGATACGAGTGTATCCTACGCCAGTTTCAAAACCCCAACCCAAAACTTCATCGAAGTATACCTGAAATTTATTGGGAATACAATTGACTACAAAGCGGTAGATAGCCTCAATTATCAAGCAACCGCGGAAGTACTTATTTTGCTCAAGCAGGATAGTAATATTGTGCAATATGATAAGTATAACATCAATAGTCCAATTACACAAAAAACGCAAGACTTCGTTGATGTAAAACGATTCGTGGTGGCTAATGGAACCTACGATTTGGAAATTATCATTCGAGACGTTAATCGAGCAGACAGTGAAAAAACTTATAAAAAGAGAATCGTCGTGAATTATGCTGGGGCAGGATTGATGCAATCTGATATACAGTTGTTGTCGACTTTCAAAAAATCTTCGGAGGTAAACCCAATGGTGAAGCATGGTTATTACATGGAACCTTTGGCTTTTAACTTTTATGATAAAACCGCTTCAACGCTTGTTTTTTATAATGAATTATACAATGCGGATAAAAACATTGCTGATGCTTTTGCCGTACGGTATCGCATCGAGAAACAAGAAGGAAGTAAAGTAGTGACGGTTCGCAATAAAAAAAGAAAATCGAAGTCCATTAATATTTTATTGTTGCAAATCGACATCCGAGAATTAGCTTCGGGGAATTACCGCTTGGTGGTAGAAATTCGAAATCGCAACAATGAATTGCTATCGAGTAAGTCGATTGATTTTCAGCGTAGCAATCCCTTGCTGGATTTAGAACAAGGAGACTATGCCGGTAACTTAGAAAACGAGTTCGTCGCTAAGTTGGATGCTAGTGAACTTCGCTACAGTTTGAAAGCGGTCGCACCGATTGTTAAAGATGCGGACGTTCAAGTTTTAAATATGGTAATTGCTAGTGGCGACACGGTTGCACAACAACGATTTTTATTAACGCATTGGGCAGGAAAAAATCCGAGTCATCCAGAATTAGCCTACAACGAATACATGAAAGTGGCGAAGGTCGTTGATAAAACTTATCAGTCTGGTTTTGGTTACGGTTTTGAAACGGATCGCGGTTTTATCTTTTTGAAATATGGTAAGCCCCACGATATTGTTACGGTCGATAACGATCCTACGGCACCACCTTACGAGATCTGGGCGTACAACCGTTTCCCATTTACCAACCAACAAAATGTAAAATTCTTATTCTTTAATCCTTCGTTAGCTTCCAATGATTTTCTTTTATTGCATTCTAATGCACGGGGAGAGTTGAACAATCCCAACTGGGAAGCTGACCTTTACCGTAAAGCTCCGAAGGATACCAATGGTGATGATTACTTCGAAGGCGAAACGAATAACGCGAGCTTTTTTAATCAGAATGCGCGGAATTATTTGCAGGATTTTTAGAAATATCTTAGATGACTCTAGGATTTCTTTCCTAGATTTTAATATATAACCTATCAACAAAAACACCCTTTTCTTGTGGATAAGAAGGAGGTGTAGTGTGTGCTGTGATGTTACGGTTTGTACCTTATCCATAGCTTTAGATTCCCATTGTTTTTTACTGTTTTCTAATGGAATATTTTTATCAACGCTACTTAAGTATTAAGACAAAATTAATTTGCCATTAAATTGTGCTAGATTTTGATCAGCATACTTAAAATGTCTCTCTTAACGATTAGAAAATTATGTTGCTACTATTGATTCGTAGTTTCTAAATGAAGCAAAGGTCGCGACACTTAATCGAAGCTCTTTACACTTTACAAAAAATTTATTTTCATTCCTTCTCTTTATAGTTTATTTCTTAGACTTTTCTATTTACGCCCAACTTACTAAAATTAAACAAATCTAATTTTTACTGAAAGTTTCTACTCATGCCAATGTTTTTTACCTGGAATACACAATACGGTGTATGGTGATTGAATGGTTGTAGGATAGTCAAAGTGAAAATAGGTGTAATTTTGTAACAGTATATTTTTATTATCAGTGAAAATAATTATATTTGAACGTAGTTTGTTATAAGACACGTATAGTATTTCTTTAATTTTTTAATGCCCATCAAGGCATTGAGTAGCTTCTTGAAAAATGGTTTCAAGGACTTAACAGGTTTTTAATGGTCAGCTTTAGCAATGTTGTTTTACAGGTATTGCAACAATGACCTGTGACCTGCTATTTGCAAGACCTTGGTGAAGCTTGTTTTTATAAAAAATATTATGTTCATGAGGAAAATAATTTTATCTCTTCTTTTTGTTTTAGCTAATACGTTTGTCTTTTCACAGTCTCAAATTTTAGTTAATGAAATATGGGAAAAGAATTTTGGAATACCACTTACTTACACTTCTGGGAATTCTACTTTAGATATAAATGGAGACTTCATTACGGTGGGACATTCTACGATAAGTACAGGTATTCCAAAGTTATTGATAAGAAAACAAAATTCATCAGGTTCATTACTTTGGGAAGATACCTTTAACTTGGTTGCTAACACGAAGAGCTATGGGACTTTAGTTACAACGGATAATAATAGTAATATTTACGTTGCTGGTTTATACACGTCGACTGATGCCCCTGGTAATTATGACTATTTGCTTGCGAAGTACAGTACGGACGGCATACTATTATGGAATAAGATTATCGTTGGATCAGGACAAGGAGATGATATTCCCGTGGCGATTACTACTAATGATATTGGCGATGTTTATATAACAGGTGTTAGTGAAGGAATTAATAGTGAGAAAGATTTTTTTACGGTAAAAGTAAATCAAAATACGGGTGCAGAGATATGGACGCGTCGATATGATTACGCGCTAAAAGATGATATTCCTATCAATATGTCTTTTGATAACAATGGTAATTTAATTGTTATTGGTGGTAGTGCTGTTACTGATTTGAAATGGGATGTAGCGTTGATTAAATATGATACTGATGGAAATTTAATTGAAACTAAAAGATTGTCGAATCAACTCTTGGAATTTAAGATTCCCTCCAATGTGACTAAAGATCAAGAAGGAAATATTCTAATCACTGGGATAAGATCTACAGATGGCATAAACTTTAAGATCAGAACCGTTAAGTTATCAGATACTCTTGGTATCTCTTGGATACAAGATTTCGATAGTGGCGCTCTCGTAGATAGTGTCTGTGCAATAGCATGTGATCCATTCGGAAATGCGATTGTTACTGGCTGGACTACTAATGAAAAGGGAGGAAATGAATTTGTCACCATTAAATATAATAAAGCTGATGGTGAAATTCTTTGGGTTCAAAAAAGAACCGCAAATCCTTCCACTTCATTAGCTAAGTCTATGACATTGTGTATTGATGAGCAAAGTAATGTTTTCATTGCGGGAGAAGTTTATCACGAAACTCAAAGTTATATTTCTGTGATGCAATACGATGCCGATGGAAATATTAAATGGGAAAAACGACTTAGGGGAGAAGTAGGCACTCGAAATAGACCACTTTCCTTATTGGTTAATGATCAAGGCGAATTATTTGTAACAGGAATAAAAAGGAAGCAAACGGAGGCTAGTTACAGTACTTATAAACTTCAAATCTATGATCGAGAATTATTACCAGTATTCAGTAATGATCAAGCGAGTCATATTAATAAAGAAATCATTGTACGATTCAAACCGAATGTTATTGATCAAGCGTTTATAGATAATCCTAATTTTCGTTATACGCGCTTCGGTGATGTGATTGCTGATGAAACTTGTTTTGACGCTATGGATGAAAAACTGGAGACAAGCGGTACGCTAGAAGACTGGCAGTTGATTAAAGTCCATCGAAGTCTTAGTACGAGAGATTCTATGGCAACGACGCATTTAGGAGAAACGTTAAGTGTTCCTGATTTTTATAACACTTTTGTATTGGTAGTGCCCAAAGACTACCAACGAATTATCGGAGAATTTGCGTTGGCTGATAGCTTACAATCGGATGATTTAAGATGTTGTGTTAGAAGTGCAACGCCCAACCTTATGTTTACCGTTGATTGTGAACCTAATGATAATTTATACAGCACGCAAGGTCATTTGCATCCCAATGCTACTTACGATAAGGGGCATATCAATATGGAACCAGCCTGGTGTATTCATACTGGAAGAGATCATATAAAGATAGCAATTATAGACTCAGGAGTAGAATGGTCACACGAAGATTTTGGAGGTACTGCTGGCTTTGAAGCATCGGTAATTGAAGATGGATACGATTATACAAGTAATACGCCAATAGAGAATACGCCTGAAAATGATCCTTTTAATCATGGTACTAAGGTAGCGAGCGTGGCTGCTGCAATTCGCAACAATGGAATTGGTGTGGCTGGTATGGCAGGAGGGGATGACAATGGAAATGGGGTAAGACTAATTGTAGCAAAAACGGTAGACAATTTAGGCTTCGGTAATCTGGCGCAGATGCTAGCGGCTTACGCAGACGCAGCCCTATTGTATGACGTAAATGTAATCAACCACAGTGGCGGAATATCTCCTACGAGTTCATATTGGACGCCTGATAATTTAATATTATTTAGAGAGCAATTACATTTTGCAAATAGAATGGGAATTACAATTGTTGCATCTAGAGGAAATAAAGGTGCTATCGGAAATGCTGCTCGTTATCCAGGTACGGCTCAGGATGAATGGATATTGTGTGTGGGAGGAACAGATAAAGTAGGGTTATATAATCAGCAATGTAGTGGGGGATTGGGTATTGATATCGCTGCTCCGAGTCGTTGGGAGCTTACTCGAACGATTCAAGCTGATGGAACCAACGAGTACGGTGGGATTAGTTTTACCTCGGGCGCTGCACCGCACGGGGCAGGTTTAGCGGCGTTAATGCAATCTTATTATAGTTCGACGGAGCCCAATTTAAGCTTAGTACAAGAAGATATTGAATATATTATACAAGTAACGGCAGATGATGTAGATTTTTCACCAGCAAGTGTAGGATATGATGATCCAACAGGTCATGGTAAAATTAACGCAGGTGCAGCAATGGAATTAATAGAACGCTCCCACTGTAATATTTTACATTTTGGAACGGCTAGCGATCCTCATACCAGAAATATTCAAATGCTTAAGAATGATATCCCTTTAGAACTGACAGAACCCTTTACCACCGCAACTGGATTAATATTTGAAGCAGGTATGTATAAAGCAGATGTTTACAAAGTGCAGGTTCGCGTAGAGCATAGTTTACCCATGGGAATGAATACCATTGAACATTTTTGGGAACGGCACAGTGGATCAACAGTTTTCAAATATCACGATACGAGTACGGATGAAAATACGCTTCAACCCTTGGAGTTTGCTACTTTTGTTGGTTCGCCTACCTTAGGTGTTGCGATCTTAAAAGGGTATGTATATCATTTAAAAGATAATAACTGTAGTGACCTAGGCTGGATTCCTGCGGCACCCGAAACGGCGAATCTTAGTTACTCTTTGTTAGCTTGTACAATGACTAGTACCAATGATATAATAGATGAGGGAAATGATTTAACGGTGTATCCCAATCCTACCCAATCAAATTTAACGATCGAATTTGATCATAGCGATTTAGAAAATGTGGAATGTGTCATTACGGATATACAAGGCAGAATTATTAGGTCAAAAGTATTTTTATCGGATGTTGGAACAAATAAAATACAGATTCAATGTGAGGATTTCCCCCGAGGACTATATTTTTGTAAAATAATCATCAGAAATCAAACCATTAGCCGTAAATTCATCAAACAATAGACTTTCATCGGCAGCTCCTTTGTAATTAAACGGCTACGAGAACTGTTCTTTTAAATTTTCAACTATGAAGAATGTTAAGCTTCCATATCTATTATTTTTTCTGATATTCATAGCAATATTTACCAATTGCAATAAAGAAGAAATTACAAACCCTATACCTACGCTTGCCTGCGACCAAGGATTAGCTAGATATGCAACTGATGCGACTAATGACAACTGGGAAATTGATTGTAGTAATTGCCTGATAGATTGTTACGAGATTTACTCAGATGTTATTCGCTACGACTATTACTATCCTGTATTTAATCCTAAGAACAATAATGAGATTGCTTATCTCCGATTTGATAATACAACTTGGGGTTTAGCTCATGATTTGTGGATATTTAATTTTTGTACAGGAGAACAAAAAAAGATAGCGGATAATGCCGCTCATAGTTTGAGTTGGAGTGATAAAGGTTGGTTACTTTTTGGAGGAGTAAATCAGCAATTATGGAAAGTTAAAACTAATGGAGATAGTTTAACGCAACTAACTTTTTCGGGAGATTACAATAGATTTCCTAAATGGAATCCAAGTGGAGATAAATATTTGTATAATACCCAAACAGGTTCGACAGGCTTCTACATTATTGCCGATGAAGAAGGTGTACCACTTGATACTTTAACAGAAATGGCAAGTTCAGGAAGTTACAGCTGGATTGATGAGCAACGAATTGGTTTTTTAATCGGCACTCCTTCTTCCACGATCATTTTAAAATATTTAGATCTGACAAATAATAGTGTCAAGACTCTTTTAGAAATGGAACACGGCATGTACAACGATTCTATCGTAAAAAGTACTGCCGGCTTCCTCGCCGAAAATAGTATTGTCTGGTGTGCTAAAAGAGTGATTGGGAAAACGGATATTAATACTGGTGCTACGGCTTCCCTAAAGTCAGGTTACGCGAATCGGCAATATCAGTCTCTAGATGTCGCTGGTGACCAAACCAAATTCTTATTTTCTCGCCAAAATATTAATCCTGTTGTTGATTGTAAGTTTGATAGCGAACATCGTATTTACATCATGGATACGGATGGCTCGAATGAACAACGAATTGATATTCCAGAGTTGTAGTGGAAAGTACGTTAATCATTTTAGCTTCTTGTTTTTTGATGAAAACAGGGCTTCATAAAATAGTCAATACATGAATGAGTGAATCAAATCTCCGACTTTGTTTTTTTAATAAAAAAGAAATCCTGCATCTCCTTTACGGAAACTCAGGATGACTTTCATTCGTTAAATAATTAGACTTAGTTTATTTCTTTATGATAATTTTTTCTGTAAAAACGTCGGTAGCTGTTTTTATATTTAACATATACATGCCTGGTGTAAGCGCTGAAACATCTAGCATAAATTGAGTAGTATTTTTCTGTCGGATAGTTTTTATGCGCTTTCCAGCTAGATCGAACACATCAACGAGCACTTCTTCTTCCTGGTTAGAGAAAGAAACCTGAACTTCGTCAATAGCTGGATTTGGGAAAACACTTGGCGCTTCCTTCACACTATCTTCTGTTTGTCGGTACTGATTATTATTACTACAACTTTGGATGCCTAAGGTCAAACAAGTAGCTGGACTAGTACCAGAGGAATTCTTAGCACTGACACATAATAATCCACCACCACTATAGGGACAATTGTTATTTCCATATAAGAAAGCGGAAGTAGTTGTACTGCCGTTTACATATCCACAGTTGGTACTAAACGACCATACATAAGAAGTAGCATTGGGTACCGGACATACGTTAAACCAAGCACCACTGCAAGGTACAAAACTCGCTCCGGTTACTTTTGCAGGTTTAGCGGGGGCTCCTGGGCCATAAACCCCAACAGCATCCCAGGCCGCTCTCGTTTGTCTAACTTCATTTGAGTTGGCACCATAAATATCGGTAGCGGCTTGAATAGAACCTGCTCTCGCAGCAGCATAGTTAGAAGAGTTATTAAGGTATACCGTTAAGTTTCGATAAGCAATTCTTGCAGCTTTGGCTCTACCAATACCGTAAACGCTAAAACATTGTCCATTGTCGTTAATTCTATCCGTTGCAGAACTACCTTGTGCGAGTAAGTAAAACCAATGATTCTGAACACCAGAGCCTTTGTGTACTTGTGTCGTCCAAAAATCTCCCAAGTAAGTATCTGGGGAAGGTGCATTTGATCCTGTTCCTGTTTTTGCTTTCGGATCAGACATACTTCTAAGGTAACCATCCACGATCCAAGCATCTTCTCCAATTAAATAATCTGAACTTCCTTCTACCATAGTACCAAAAATATCACTAAATGATTCATTTAAGCAACCAGACTCTCCTGAGTAGATTAAGCCCGCGGAAAACTGTGTTACAGCGTGGGTGAATTCATGACCGGCAACATCTAAACTGACTAAAGGACCGGTGGTGAAACTTCCGCCACCAGCACCAAAGTTAAGGGTTTGTGAACTAGGAGACCAGAAGGCATTATCGGTCCCCAAGCCATTATTTTGAGTGAAAGCGTTGACGGTCGCACCTGCGTTGTTGTAACTATTTCTATTGTGGTTGTTTAAAAAATAGTCATAGGTTTTTTCCATTGCCCAATGTAGACTGACGCCTTCGCATCGGCTGGAACTAAACCAACTATTCCCCCAGTTGGTAAGATTAGTATTCGGATGCCTTCTAGTATTAATACCGTTACCTCTACAATCATCAAATAGTCTATAAACCGACGAAACAATTCGATCGGTTTGTATTCCCTGAGTACCATTGTAAAGGGTACAACCTACACCATTAGAACAATTATGTTCCAGTGGAATATATTTTCTGATTTCACCCGTTTCCGCATCAATATAAAGTGCTTGACTATCATGAGGTGCTTTTGCATGAATCTCAACTCGGTAGGTTAGGGTAAGACTATTTAGATCCATCGTACCATTTCGTTCCTGATAAGAAAGCATTAAACGTGGCATCGGAGCATAGCTTGCAAAAAGATCATTTCGCAATTCTTTCAATTTCTTTTCTTCTTCAATATCTTCCCACATATAAACATCGGCGGGTAGATACGACTTGGCTAGTTCAATTACCTCACTCGGAGAGATAGTTGCTTTTTCTTTTCTTTTGATATTGGTGACAATTGTTCCATTTCCATTGATGGCGATTCCATCTTTTGCGTGGATAAAAAACTGAGCACCTTCTACTTCAAGCCCTTTGTGCCATTGTTGAAATCTATAATGGGTAAAACCTAAATCATCTTTTTCCATCTTCATCAATTGCATTTCGTCATTCGAAGTCAAATCAAAAGCAGACTTGTGTTGCTCAAAAATATCACTTGCTGAAATATTGTTTTTAAAACTTATCCAGCCTGGACTATCTCCAGTTTCAGCGATGCGGTGTAGGTTTTTGTTGGTTGTGAAATCAGCCTCTTGTGCGAAGACTAAATGGACATCTAGGAAGACATTGCATAGTAAAGAAACCAACAAAGTGGTTTTTAATAGTAGACTTAAATTTTTCATGATAATTTAGGTTTTATTAATGCTTACTCTATTTAGGAGGCTTTTCAGCATTCGCCTGCAAAAAAAAATATATAGGTATATCGCCTTTGCTACATCAAAAAGACATAGAAAGTCAGATAGGAATAGCCTTAAAATTGAACGGTATTACAATTTAATTTTAAGCAAAAATGATGTAAATATATAAGCGGAACAGGTAGCCTTTTTACGAAAAAAAGTTACCCGAAAGTTGAGGCGATTAAATGTTAGACGATTTGTATTTAGAAGGTTGAATGAACGTTAACGCTATGAATGAAGTTTTAGGAGCAGTTCAAATCTGTACCTCTAAGTTAATTTTATTTTTTTACAAAAACAAAAAATAAATCATTTTTAGTAAAAAACTAGATCTTGTTGGATGAAAATATTTTTACTAGTAATCCGCGGTGGTAGATAGCGTTGGGAAATGAGGACTAGTTAACTAATGAGCTAACTCATTGGATGAAAAAATAAAGATAAGTTGTTTTTTTATAATGTTTAAAGTATCTTGTTGGAAAATTTTAACAAAAAAAATAAAGCTGTGTTTACAAGTCCTTTCTGTGTTTACATCCCCACGTGTTTCACACTGAAAAGAAGGTGCTTTCCACGCAGGTGCTTTTAGTAGCATTTTAAAAATAGATAGTATATAGGCATTATTTGAAGAATGAATAACATTGTTATTGTAAGTCAATGGCATGTTGTTTCTATGGACTCAATTTTGATTGTTACTAAGTAATGACTTGCTAACAAAAGAAACGGTTATGCTTATTATTTACCACAAAGCTGAAAACATAAAAATGATGACGAACCTAAAACAAGTATTTTGTATTCTATTAATCCTGTTAAATTCATTTACTACACTTCTTGGACAGGGAGATTTAGGTGCAGGTTTTAACCCCGAAGCTAATGTACCTGCTTCACCAGAGGCAGCTTCTCTTGGGAAGTATGGCGATATTCCGGTAAGCAATTACTCTGGAATTCCGAGTATTGATATACCTTTGTATACCGTACAATCCAAAGAAGTCTCCGTACCTATTTCGATGAGTTATTTCTCAAATGGAATTGCAGTGACTGAGGAAGCGGGTTGGATGGGACTAGCATGGACATTGAACGCAGGTGGAGTAATTAGTCGAACGATTCGGGGAAAAGATGATTTTGGCTATTCACAAAATTGTAGCAATTATATTCCTTATTATGGGAATCAACAAAACATCCCTAATTATCCTGCTCGTCCTTTTACTATTCGCAACTGGAAAGCAATTTCAAGTGACCATAGTACTTTAGAAAGCAATAATTGTAATACCAGTTATAATTGTACTGGTTTTGATGAGGATTCTTCTCCGAATGAAGTGGTTAATGGTTTACTAGATCAATTTTGGTTTCAAACCAATAAAGAAGAATGGACGAATCCAGCGTTGGAACAATATGAGTCGTATGATTCTGATTTTTTCTGTACGTCTGGTCCAACCAAAGATTTAGAGCCAGATTTATTTCATTTTAATTTCTTAGGTCTTTCAGGAAAATTCGTCATTGATCGGGCGGGGAATTGCATTCCGCTAGCGATGCAAGATATTAAGATAGAAATCACCGGCACGGCACCAGCTTATTCATGGACGATTACGACGAACGATGGAATGAAGTATTATTTTGGTCATAGCCTTACTTCAATCCAAGTCACTGGATCTCGATCTACAACTTATACAGAAAATAATTTAAATCCGCAGAACCCTAATAGCACAACTAACTCTTGTGGTCCTGCACTTTGGGAAGAGCATGTTTCTTCTTGGTATTTAGATAAGATAGAATCGGTGAACGGTGATGTAGTAGAACTCCTTTACGAAAAAGGACAAGGTCATATTTTTCCAATTCCGTCTTATACTGAGGTAGCAAAAGATTTAGTATTAGCTGGCTATGATGAAGCCGATTCAGCACCTTGCTTTGCAATTCGTCCAACGGGAGCAGGAAGTTCTGTTTGGCATCGAACCATTACCGATACACGTTATGAATCGGTTTATTTGAAATCTATTGTTCATAATTTTGGAAAAGTTGATTTTAATGGCGTTGCTGGAAGAACTGATTTATTAGGTGCTCAAACATTAGAAAGTATTGAAATCTATCAGAAGAAAAGTAGTAGCGCTACCGAGATACCATTAAAAAAATATAAATTTAATTATGAGTACTTTACTTCGCCTTACGCTCCTGCGAATAACCGATGGAATGTAGGCTATACTAATTATGAAGATGGCATTTACCTTTCGGAAGGCAGGGTTAACACGCGCTTGAAATTAAAAAGTATTGAAGATCGAGGTAATGATTTTAATGTTTTACCAGATATTCCACCATACGAATTTTTTTATGACGAAACCGTTAAACTTCCTTCTAAAACATCAATGTCGATTGATCATTGGGGCTATGCAAATGGTCCTGATCTCTTGAATTACAATCAAAGCTTAATGCCTAGTTGGGAAGGTTATCAACGTACGAGTCCAGCTAGTTTTTCTCGTTATCTTTACTACAGTATTCCAGGAGCTGACCGAAATCCTAATGCAAATTATACGGGTGCATTTTTACTAAATGAGATTAAATATCCGACGGGTGGTTTTACCAAACTTAACTATGAGGCAAATCGTTATCGCAATTTAAAAGATCCTTATCAAGCACAAGAGAAAATAGCGACCACCACCTTACTGCCAGGTAGTGGTGGAACGGTTAGCCCTAGCACTTTTTCTGTGAGTAGTACGCAAAAATATCCAGTTTCCTTTGCTGCGATACATATTAACTGGGAGATGTTTGGGGATTTAGAGCAAGGTGTGTGTCATTCTAATGGATCAACGAATATGGTGAGAGCTGATTTAACTCATGGAATTGGATTTGAGGCGGTACTTCGGCATACCAGTAATAATAATCTAGTAGTGAAAAGTTGGTCCTATGATTCGGATGAATTTGTACGAAATGGGAATAGTTTTACTTTTAGTAGTAATGAGTACGTGAATTTGCAACCCGGAGGAGATTA
>JBGCFY010000247.1:0-15458 GCA_045110315.1 Saprospiraceae bacterium | reverse complement strand
GCAATTTCTTCGTATAGTTCTAAAGCGTTTTGGTTTCCACCAATAATGATCGTATTGTAACTGACCAAGCCCGCTTTCAAACGCCGACTAGCCCGCGTCAATAAAATCATCCGTACAATTGCAGTAAAGCTAAAGTGTAATAAAAATAAGGTGCCAAAAGAATGATAATAGTCTCGCGGCTCCGGCACGAAATCATCTAAGATCAACGTAAAGAATAGAAAAATGACGCCGATAAACGTCAAAAAAAGTGTGCGGGTAAGCGTCGCCAATCGAGATAACCGATAGATATCTTGATACTTATCAAAAATGGAATAAAAAAGTACCCAACCTACCGGAATCAGAATGATGCCAAACCAAAAGTTTTGGTCTTCCAGCACCGACTCATCTAGCGGCGCCAACTCCATTTTCTTACGGTACAGAAAAAAGCAAGCCCAAGCGATCATAGCTGTCAAAAAATCAGCTAGTCTATAGGTAAAGTTGTCAATTCTTCGCTGCTTGGTCATAAATAATTTTCTCTGTATTCCTGTTTTTTACGGTGGAAGTATAATCTTACAAGTAAATTGGCTAAACTTAATTTCCGTGATCCGGAAAAAGTAAATGCATACGCTTTACTCGTGAACCAGTTTGATATTATCCAGGTAAATCGTTCCTTCCTCTTGATCTACGGGTAAAAAAGCTCTAAAAACGACTTGTAGGTTGAGGAAGCCTTCCTGTCTCATTTCAGTTACTTGTGCCGTCAAGTTAAAGTAGATTTTGTTCCAAGTATCTTTTGCATTAACGCCTCTTTCGTAGCGCGTCACCGGAGCTTGTATAGTCGAATATCCACGTAAACCTACCTCAATGATCACGGAAGTTTTGTAATTGAGTTCTAAAAAAACTGGTCTAAAATTCGCAGGAAATCCAGCGTAAGCTACGTCTGAGCCTACTTCAAATAAAGGATTAGCACGTGTGAGGGTAACTTTCCCTGATTTCCCTTCAAAAGCTTCGTCCCCCGTGACAAGCTCAAATGCAGTTTCACTACTTCCATCAAAATCTTCTCGAAATACCGTCCCCAAATCAAAGTTATCCATAACGGCAAATGTCAACGTCGGACTATAAGTTGTTTTGGGATAAATCGTATCTACTTTTGCCCCTACCAAAGTTCGCACTTCTTCGTGTTCAAGGTAAAAAGGATAAATATCCGGTTCGCTACTCACCCCATTTTGTCGAATACCTGGAAATACTTTAATTGCTTTCGCTCCTGCAACTAAGACGGGAACAGTTGCGGGTAAACTGTAGGCACCTAGAGATTGATCATCTACAAAAAGCCAAGCTTCGGTAATTTTCTCGGCGGCGCTCCCCTCTTCATCCGCATTCGTAGTTAACTCAAAAGGTTCTAAATGTATGTATGCGGGTATTTCTTCTGGTCCTTTATCACAAGCACTCAGCAGAAATAAATTGGCAAGCCCGATGAGTATCCATAATTTTTTTGACATTATTAATATTTTATTTTTCTTTCAATAGGATACAGTCTTGCAGCCTATCTTAATTATCTATCTTTAATACTAACGTAATTTAGTAAGCAAATTGCGCTAAAAAGGGCTAGTTCTGTAAATTATGCCTGCTAGTTAGCAGAAAGACGAACTTGACGCTGTGGTGAAATAGACACTTTACCTTTTCTTTTTTTGTACTAAAAGGAAGAAATTGCTTTAAAATCTATTTTTGCACAACGGCTTTAATAGAATTATCTCTAAGCTCAATTTCTTCCAGAATTTGGTAGGCTAACTTTAGCGCTTTATAACCATCTTCAATACTTACTTTCGGCTTGGTATTTTGATTGATACTTTCCGCGAGGGATTCCAGTTCCATTTTAATGGCATTTACAGGTTCCGCTTCGGGCATGTGGATATGTATCAGTTTTGTCCCGTTTTGGGTATTTAGTTCCATCAGTTCTTCAATATCAGGAACATCTGCGGCTCCTTGATCATAAAGACGGACAACTTGTGCATTCTTTTCTAAAAAGTCCAGACTAATGTAAGCGTCTCGCTGAAAAAGGCGCATCTTTCGCATTTGCTTCATCGAGATTCTGCTCGCCGTAAGGTTGGCCACACAGCCATTTTCAAATTCAATCCGAGCATTACTGATATCTGGTGTATCACTCACCACGGCCACGCCACTCGCACTAATTTGCTTCACTTCCGAAGGTACCAAGCTCAATAAAACATCCAAATCGTGAATCATCAAATCCAAAACTACTGAAACGTCCGTACCCCGAGGATTAAATAAAGCCAGTCGATGCGCTTCGATAAACATTGGATTGAAGGGCGTTCCTTCTACCGAAAGTAGAGCAGGATTAAAACGTTCAACGTGCCCTACTTGTACTTTTACAGCTTTTTCTTGCGCTAGGCGCATCAAATCCTCTGCCTCGGCAAGCGTATGCGTCAGTGGTTTTTCTACAAAAACGTGTTTGCCCGCTTGCAAACATTGCTTCGCCAAATCATAATGGGTTACGGTAGGCGTTACAATATCCACGACGTCAACCGCCGCAATCAAATCTTCTAGTCGTTCAAAACGCTTCACTTCATGTTGCGTGATTGCAGCCTCCGCATTTTTATCATTAGGATCGTAAAAACCAACTAATTCGTAAACGGAAGTTGCTAAAATGCACTTCAAATGTATCTTGCCCAAATGGCCTGCGCCCAATAGTCCTATTTTCAACATGTTTGTGTAGTTATTAATTAGATGCTACGGTGTATTTCAATCACCTTATCCAGCATCCAGATTTTGATCATCAAAGCTTGCAATCCCCATTCCTTCCTTTCGTTAGTGTGGATTTAAGGCTTCGATTTTTCTAAAATTCAAAAAAGTCGGTTGTTGCAAGCAAAAGTACGGAAAGCAAGGCTAAAAAATTGATCTTTCCACAAAAAAAAGGACTTGACAGTAGTCAAATCCTTTTTTAGAGGTGAAGTTATTTTAAAAAAAAATCAATTGTGCACTTTCTCGCTTAGCGCGTGCTTACATCGACTTATTCTTACGCATCGTTTTTACGTAAAAATCGTTCATGATTCGGAAAAGTTGATCAATTGAATTCTCTTTTTTATTTGATAAATTCAAGCGCATCGTCGAATCAAGATGATCCTTAATCTTTTTAGGTGAAGTAATGACTAAACTTTCAAAATTTTGTCTCCCGACGTTCATCAAACCACCAGACTGGCGATCTAGGTTTTCATCCATCGCATTGGCTATTTTGATACTTTCACTAATGTTCCAGTACATCACTTGAGCATTTTTCTTCAACATTTTACGGTGTTGCTTCCCAATTCGCTCTTTTTTAGGATAACCTTTTTTGAGCTTATTCATCAATAAATCATCATTATTCGTCAGAAACATAATATCATTGTGCATCGCCAATTTAACTTCGACCGGCGTTCCTGGTGCTTTGATGAGATAGTGATCGCCTTTTTTCTCCAACATTCCCATTTCCTCTCCTTTGTAAATCAACTTCATCAAGTCGTTCTTATTGTTGTAACTCATCATTACCACAAATTCTGGTAGTGGAGAACTCACCATCTTCTTAACTTCCGTTTTATTGAAATCTTCGTCGTATTCGAAGGTAACTACTTCTCTTTCTACTTCATTAACTCCCGTTAGCGCAAAAACGGCATCTCCTTTCATCATTTTAAATAAAGACTTATCGTCCATATTAACGCCCATTTTGTGCAACGATTCGGTCACCATTTCTTCCACGTTTGGCATATCATTACCCAACATTTTAGCGCCCATTTCTTTCATGGCAGCCACCATATTTTCGACATTATAAGCCATTCCCCAATATCCTAATAGACCTTCTGCCGGAATATATTTCGAAAAATTCTTATTCATTTTAACATCCGTCACACCTTTCCAAAGATCAGTCATCTCACTACTCATGAAATACTTTGTTCCGAGATCGACACTACCCTTTTCAAAACCCATGTCCATGTAGACATAAGTATCTTTATACATATCCTGGATCGCATTCATCATTCCTCCGGTAGGATCATTCGCACCACTAAGTCCCGAAAAGTCATTGGACAACTTCATGATCACGCCGTAATCCAACCAAGTATTCATATCAAAAGATTGCATCGCAGGACCGACGTAGCTCTTTTTCTTCAAAATTGAATTGCTAGGATTGCCTACCATCGCATTCTTGAGCATAATCTCCAAATCGCCGTCGATGACCGATTCCTCTTTATCTTGATTATAGGCGCTGGAAGATGGCGTATTACCAAGGAACATTCCCACTTCACCATTCCAAGCAAAAGCCATATTATCTTTGGTCATATATTGATAAGTGGCTGCCTTTTTCAATTCGATACCTTGCTTCGTTTCAGCAATCATATCTTTCATAAATTGAGAAAATTTTGCCTGATCGGAAACGGCGAAAACCAGACCAAAACCGTAATCTTTTCCTCCTTTAGGGGTCATATACATGTAGCCCTTTTCTTTTGTACTTACGCCGATGGTCGAAGCATCATCCATCATACGCTTCCACTGGTTGGCTAATTTTTCGTTGGGAGCAGCCTTAGTGGATTCTTTCATCATTTCTTGGAAGAACTCCATTTGGCGAATCTTATCCCAATCTGCCTTTTTAGAGAGATTGCCGAAGTCAATTCCGAATACCATTCCAGCATCCGCCGGAATAAATCTAGCGAGTTTTTGTGCCTCGACAGTTTGAAAAGAAACCACCAATAAAAAGATAGCTAAGAGTTGAAATTTTAGTTTCATTGTTAATTAGATTAAAGAATTTTAGATTATAATTTAAATACTAAGACATCAGTTAATAAGTCATTTAATTTGTATTAGTACTTATGTGATTTTTTTTATTAGATAAGTGCCTTTAAACGTAATCTTACGATCACGAAAGGAAAAAGGAAGTCTGTGTTTGCGTTGCTGTTTTTTACAAAAAGATCAAACGCATTTACTGATGGTCAACAAATGATGTGTTGACGAGAAATAAATACCATTTTTCCAAGATGGAAGCGCCATAAATATTCGCGCTCAAAATGGTTTGACAAAGATAAGGAAAACTAACTAAAGAAATAGTACATCTCAATACCTCGAAATATCAAGCTTAAACTCGTTTCAAGGTTAAGAAAACCGATGTGCTAAAAGTAGTAGATTCCGTACTTTTCTCCGTCGTATACTTAAATCAACCTAAACTATGCCAGAATAGTTTCCCTATTCACATATTTTAGACTAAACCAGATAGCTTAAGGCACAAAAAATGCCGAATTAAAATTTGATTATATTTTTAATGGAAGTAGCGCCCGTCAAAATGTCCGCTAAAGAATGTTCTATTTTGATGGCTTTCCGACTCGGAGAAACCTTTGCTTTTTTGTTGCTATGGTCCTTAATCTCTTTATCAAAACGATAAATACTCACAAAACGACCTGCTTCGGCAACCATTTTTTGAATGGCACTAAGTTTTTCGTAATTCAATGCTTTTAAATCGTAATCAAAAAGGCGGGTAAAACGGTTTTTGACGAAGCTAAAGTTATCTTTTTTAATCGTTGGATGAGTAGATTTGTTGAGGTCCTCGCCAACTTTATTAATGGCTTTATTTAGGCTTTCAACACGATCAAAGTCTGCCGTAAAGGTAAAGATGAAATTTTCAAAATCATCTGTTGTTTTAACGTTTGTAATGCCCTTGCTACGCTTGAGGCTTTGTTTTACTTCATTTAAACGTTGTTCCAATTCTTCCTGTGAAGGGATTTTCATACCGTCCATTTCTTTCATTTTCATGAAATTTGCGATATTTTTCTTGCTTTCGCTCAAATTTAACGTAACCAAAGCATTGCCCGACCCATTTTTGGAGACGTAGACTTCTTCCGTCATTTCAAAACAGCTGCAAAAAACTAAGGGTAAAAGGAGGAGAAAGCTTACTACTTTTCGAGATAAGAACATCTTATTAAATTGATTTTTTGAAAAAAATGCGTTTTGGTGGAGATTCATTTAAAGCACTACGAGTTTAAATAAAAGTTGCTCATAAACAATTTCTACCGTAAATATAACGTAGAGAAACTGCAATTCGTGCATTTTTTGCGGGAAGAGATATGCTAAAGTTTTCTTAATATTGTTAAACGATTTAAGGCTTTTTAGCGAAAATACATAATCACCGCCCCCAACATTGTGATAATCGTCGTCAAAACGGTTGCCATTCGGATCGAATATTGCATATGTTGCACGAAAGTGGCGATGTCTTCTTTGTGCTGAGGATAGCGAGGATATATTTCTGCTTCCATTTTTTGGCGATTAAAGATGTGACTTGCGTCAAACTCTACTCTATTTTGTACGAGTTTCTTATAAACTTTAAAAACTTTTACCCGAAAATAAACATTCAAGAAAAGCATCGCTGCAAATAAGCCAAAAATTAAAAAAACTAAAACCGTATACATAAACTCAAAATTTAAAGCAGTGAAGTCATTTTAAAATTAACAAGCGAAGTTGCCTAAGAAACAAGGTCGAAGGATTGAAGTTCAATAAGTGGCAATTTAATTTTGTTTAACTCAAATGTAAGTTTATTTTTTATATCTTCGAAAAAAATCAATTATGAAACCTACTTTCTACGCCTTATTTTATTTAGCAATACTTTGCAGCTTCACTTGCCTTTTGGGCGCTTGTCAGGGAGAAAATAAATCCACGACCGCCGAAGCGAAAGTCGATCCAGCCACTCAAATAGAAGCAAGTCCTGTCAAAACCAGTGATAGCAAAATTACCATCAATTACGAAAGTCCGTACGCCGAAATTTCTATCCAGAATAATATTCTCAATTACACGAAAATTCAGCAAATGTTCGTCGAAAACTCCGCGAGTACCAAACCTGACTCAACGGCAAGAACCATCTTGGCTACCGATATGCTCCTTGGACCGAATAAGTTAGAATTACTGGAAACAGCAATCATCCGCAGTGGTTTTATGGGATTAGATGATACTTACGGCGCAACGAAAGCGGAAGCGATCTCTACTTCTACCCTAGAGATTACTTTTCAAGGAAAAACCAAAAAAGTAGTTTTTAACAGAAGTCCAGAATTTGAAAGATCTCCCGTTAGTTTCAAAAAAGTGGAAGCTATGCTACTCAATTTACACAAAGTAGCGCGCGTCAAATAAAAAAAAGCAACTCTTTTTTCGTCCCAAAAATAAAATAGGCAATACGTTTCAATCCACGTATTGCCTATTCTTATAAGTAGGATTACCCAAACAAGCAAACCAAAAATTACGCGCACTCCTTACCCTTACCATTTCACTACTACGTATCCCCTAATCGTTGCCACTCAAGATCATCCAACAAAACACCAACATATAGACTTGGCAATATATTTGTTTATTCAACAATGTATAAATTATACTCTAATCATTTAAGAATCAAAAGAGTATCCATACCGATCACTGACTAAGAAATTGTTTTAATTTAAAAACATTTACCTAAACTGAGCTACTATGAGCAGATTAGCCAACCCTCTGTCTATTCGCAAGGTACTTTTCACCTTCGCAATAGTCTTTGGGCTAAATCCTACAAATGTACTCCTAAGTCAGTGCAGCCCCGCTTGCGAATCTCAAATTAATGTTTCCATTAACGATACTGGACTCGCAACCATTACGCCCGATTTACTCTTAATCAACCTTACGGATTGTAACGCTCCCTTTACCGTTGAAGTCTTTGATCCTGCGGGAAACAACCTCGGCAACATTTTGGATTGTAGCTGGATCGATATTCCACTCCAAGTCAGCGTCACTACGAATACCGGACAGCAATGTATGGGTTCTCTTACCTTAGAAGACAAACGCAAACCCGTACTGACTTGTCAAAACGATACGTTGTTTTGCAATGCGGACACTACTCCAGCCATTTTAGGCTTCCCTACTGTTTTAGACAATTGTGATCCAAATCCGAATCTCAGTTACGTAGACGAAATCGATAATCCCGATTGTCAAGTTGGCTATAGCGCGCGCATTATCCGAACGTGGACCGCCATTGATCAAAGTAATAACCTTGGAACTTGCGTCCAAACGATCCTGATTACCCGAGCGAATTTATCCGAAGTTGTATTTCCTGACAACTGGGATGGCGTACAAAATCCGCCCCTCGATTGTGCCGCACCAACAACAGAACCTGCGTTTACCGGAATACCAACAATTAATGGTCTAGCGATAGAAGCCTATTGTGAATTAATGGTCTTTCAGGAAGACGAACAAATTATCAATTGCCCCGGAGATTATATTATACAACGAACTTGGAAAGTCTACGATTGGTGTAGTGGAAATGTGGTTGAGCAAACCCAAATTATCAAAGTCGTCGACGAAACGGAACCGATTATTAATTGTCCCAGTAATTTAAGTTTTGGTACTGACGGAACGGATTGCACCGGAACCGTCGTTTTATCTAATGCAACTGCCACTGACGATTGTTCTAATCCAGTCAGCGTAGAGCTTAGCTGGGCGTTTGGAAACGGTGCTGGAAGTTATGCTAATATCCCACTCGGCTTTCACAATGTTAACTATACGGCTACCGATGCTTGTGGTAATACCAGTACTTGTAGCACTACCCTCGAAGTAATAGATGATGATCCTCCCGTTGCGATATGTCAAACCAATCTCGTCGTCGCTTTAAATGCAGATAGCACTAAAGTAATGGCAAGTGTTTTTAATCAAGCAAGTTTTGATAATTGTGCATTGGATACAAATTCCTATCAAATTCGACGTATGGAAGATAGCTTGTTTACCGATTGTCTATTTTTTAGTTGTGAAGATCTAGATACAACAATTATGGTCGTTTTTCAAGTCTGCGATACCGTTGGACTTTGCAATAGCTGTATGATCTTCGTTACGGTACAAGACAAAACCAATCCGGTGATTAATTGCCCTCCTAATGCTAGTTTAAATTGTAGTGATTATCCACCTGATCCTTTACAGACAGGTATCGCAACGGCTACCGATAATTGTGGCATTGATAGTATTTATTTTACGGATATAGAAAACTTAAACAGTTGTAAGGTAGGAACAATTACCAGAACTTGGATCGCCGTTGACCGAGATGGCAGAACGGCTAGTTGTCAACAATTAATTAGTATTGGAGATACGATTGCACCCATTTATAATTTCCCCGCAGACTTAACCGTCGCTTGTCTATCAGATACAAGCTGCGTCCTTACGGGCAAGCCAAATGTCGTTGATGATTGTGGTCTTTTTGGAATTGGAATTGCCAATGAAACCGTTTTGGAGTTCACGCCAAATTGTAGTTATAAAATTCTGCGAGAATGGTTTATTCAAGACCAATGCACTTTATTTGATACGAGTTATACCCAATTGATTATCGTTAAAGATTCTATTCCTCCGGTTTGGGATCAAGCACTGGGAAGTTTGGATAGCAGTTTTACTTGTAGTGCTGATTTGATTTTACCAACTCCACCGACGGCTACTGATATTTGTAACACCGTAATAGTGAGTTTAATCGCCGATGATACGACGAATTTTACTTGTACACATCAATACACCAGAACTTTAATGTATCAAGCCATTGATGACTGTGGCAATACTAATTTTTTTCCGATCAACTTAACGGTACTAGATACAATCGCACCAACGGCAACTGCTTTGCCCGACTTAGGTCCTTACAATTGTTACCTTGATATTCCCAGTGAAAATATTTTAGTGGTACAGAACGAAACGGATAATTGTGCAGGAACGGTAAGCGTCAACTTTGTGAGTGACTCGCCCGATCCAGCTTGCTCCGGAGTCGTTATTCGCACTTATCAATTAAGTGATTTGTGTGGAAACACAACTGATTTACAACAACAAATTTTTATTAAGGATACGATCGCACCAACGGCAAACCCTTTTCCAAACTTAGCCAGCGTTGCTTGCTACGCAGACCTTCCTCCCATTGACATCAATGACGTTCTCGGGGTAATGGATAATTGTGGCGATAGTGTAATTATTGTTCATTTGATGGATAGCGATGATCCGGGTTGTAGTGGCACTGTGACGCGCAGTTATCAACTGACTGACCTTTGTAATAATAGCCGCACCGTCGTTCAAACATTTACCATCAACGATACGATTCCTCCGAGTGCTAGTCCTTTGGCAGACCTCGGACCTATTGACTGTTATGATAATATTCCCACAAGTGACATTTCCGTAGTAATAAATGCTGTAGATAATTGTGGTGGTTTGGTAACGATAAGTTTTGTTTCAGACGGTCCGAATCCTGGATGTTCAGGTATTGTACAAAGAGCTTATTCCTTGGTGGATAGTTGTGGCAATGCGGATACTATTTTTCAAAATATTATCATTATAGATGATATTGCCCCGACCGCAGATGCCTTGGAAAGCTTGGGCAACTTTGCTTGCTACGATAGCATTCCTGCACCTGACATCAACCTTATCGTTAACGAAATGGATAATTGTGATAGTTTAGTTACGGTTAGCTTCTTGTCCGATAGTCCCGATCCTGTTTGTGGTGGTGTGGTGACCCGTACTTATCAGTTAACGGATATTTGTGGCAATACGAGTCAAGTGACACAAACGGCTTGGGTTAATGATTCTATCCCACCGGTGCTTACTTGTCCAGCAGATGTAACGGTGGATATTTTTCCAGCGACGAGCGATCAATGTCAAAGTCAGGTGAATGACCTTGTAGCGACGGCGATTGATAATTGTGGATCAACGGTGAGTATCACAAACGATACTTTTCCTGCGGGAGGCGCAGACGCCAGTGGTTTTTATCCCGTAGGAACAACAACCGTTACTTTTACGGCGACCGACAACTGTAACAATACCAGTACTTGTAGTATGAATGTAACGGTTCGGGATATCAGTCCGCCCAATCCAAGTTGCAATTCTACTTTTACGTTCAATCTAACGCCAGGAGAAGTATTAACTCTTACGCCCGATGATTTTGACAATGGGACAACCGAAGAGTGTTCTAACTTTGAGGGATTTTTTGTTAGCAGCGAAGGGGCATTTTTGGATTCAATTAGTTTTGATTGTAGCAATGCGGGAGTAAATTCCGTTTTAATTAGGTTTTATAATGACTTCGATCAATTTTCGGTCTGCTTTGTGAGCTTCTTTATCAATTGTAACGGTGCGCCGGGATTGCCAACTACGCCAGTGGTTGGAGGAACCATTTTTGCACCAGCGAGTGGTCCGATCAGTGATGTAAGTGTCTTCGTATCCGACGCGATGAATGAAATGCACTATACTGAAAACGCTGGTCAATTTTTGTTTGAAGATATTCCACTAGGAAGTAGCCTACTGATTGAACCCAAGAAAAATGATGATCTTCTAAATGGTATTTCTAGTTACGACTTAGTCTTAATTGGAAAGCACCTACTCAACCTAGAACGCTTACTTAACCCTTACCAACTTATTGCTGCCGACGTTGATCGTTCCGGCGATATTTCCGTGTTTGATTTATTAGCTTTGCGCAAAGCGATTTTACATTTATCTACTACTTTTCCAAACAATGAATCTTGGCGATTCATGAATGCCGAACATTTGATCACTGATCCGACACAGCCTTTTTCTTTTCCCGAGAATAAGACGATTACAAATATTACGGGACACGATTTAAACCTTAATTTCAGAGGGATCAAAATTGGAGATGTTAACCTCAACGCCATTCCTAATGCACTTTCAGCAGCAGCAGTGAGAACTCCGACCCAAAGTTTATTCCTAGCACTTGAAGATCAAGTTTTGATACCGGGTGAAGAGATTGAAGTAAAGCTACGAGCAAAAGATTTTCAAGCCATACAAGCCTTACAGGGAAGTTTTGAATTTGATCCTGAAGTATTGGCTTTTTCCAACTGGCATTCCCAAGCGTTGACACAGATAGAGGAGTATAGTTTTGGATGGCAAGACGTGGAGAAAGGACTGATCACCTGGAGTTGGTTTGATGTACTTCCTCAGACTTACGAAGAGGAGCGTGTTTTGTTTTCTTTTACCTTCAAGGTAAAGCAAGCTGGACGACTAGTCGATTTTTTCAAATTAAGTTCTCGGGCTACGGTTGCTCAAGCTTACAAAGAGAACGGAACAGCGATGAAGCTCGACTTGCAATATGACTCCCCTCAAGTAGCCCACGTAGCAAGCACATTTATTTTATACCCAAATACACCAAATCCATTTTCGGAAGCAACCCAAATTCGCTTTTACTTACCGAGCGATAGTCCCTTGACTTTTTCTATCTACGACGAAGTAGGAAGACTGCTTCACCAAAACACACAATTCTTCAAAAAAGGAGAACAACGAATTGAGCTCAATAAAACAGTATTACCCCACAGTGGCATTTATTTTTATAAACTACAAAGCGAGCAATATCAAGCGAGTGAAAAAATGATTTTCATTCAGCGGTAAGGCGAAAGTTGTTTTTTAAAACAACTTCAATTAAGACGGTAAGAACTACTTATAATCCCTTTTAAAAAAAGAGCCCTTTCTAGAATCTTCTGGGAAGGGTTTCTTTTTGGGTTCGTATTTTCATTCCTAGGTATTTATTTGGTATTTTGGCAAAGATTATTGTTACGTAATTGATTTCAGTGGAGTCCTTGATTACTCCTATCTAAATTCTTATTCATGAAATACCGATTTTATCTATCTTTGCTGGCTATCTGCTTTAGTAGTTATTGTATGGGACAAAATATTGACCTTAATTACTATTTGCCTGACATCAAGTATGATCCAGCGATTCCTACGCCAAAATCTATTTTGGGTTATCAACCCGGAGAATGGCACATTAGTCACGATCAACTTGTCAACTACCTCCGCGTTCTAGCCGAAAAGTCAGATCGAGTCACCCTCGAAGAGTATGCACGGTCCCACGAAAATAGACCTTTGATTTTATTGACGATTAGTTCTAAAAAAAATCAACAAAACATTAAAAACATTCAAGCACAACATTTGGCGCTTTGCGATCCAGATCAATCCGCTAAGTTAGATTTGGAAAAAATGCCAGCCATTGTTTACCAAGGATATAGCATTCATGGTAACGAATCAAGTGGTGCGAATGCTTCTATTTTAGTAGCTTATTACCTAGCTGCGGGGCAAGGCAAAGTTGTTGAAAGTTTGTTGGACGAAGTTGTCGTTTTACTAGATCCTTGTTTCAACCCTGATGGTTTGCATCGCTTCTCCACTTGGGTGAATATGCACAAAAGTAAAAACCGCGTAACCGATACTCAAAGTAGAGAATTTGACGAAGTTTGGCCTGGTGGTAGAACCAACCACTATTGGTTTGATTTAAACCGAGATTGGCTTTTGGTACAACATCCTGAAAGTCAAGGTCGGATTCGTAAGTTCCACCAATGGAAACCCAATATTTTAACGGATCATCACGAAATGGGCTCTAACGCTACTTACTTTTTTCAACCGGGTGTTCCTTCCCGTACGAATCCCATTACGCCACAGCAAAACCAAGACCTCACCGAAAAAATTGCAGGCTATCACGCGAAGTATTTAGATAAAATCGGTTCACTTTATTACACAAAGGAATCTTTTGACGACTTCTATTACGGTAAAGGATCTACCTATCCTGACGCCAACGGTTGTATTGGAATCTTATTTGAGCAAGCGAGTTCGCGGGGACATTTACGAGAAACAGATAATGGATTATTGAGTTTTCCTTTTACCGTCCGTAACCAAGTAACGACTTCTTTATCGACGCAGACAGCAGGAAAGGAATTAAGAAAAGAACTCTTAGCTTTTCAACGTGATTTTTATAAAAATGCACGACAAGAAGGAGCACAAAGTAAAGTCAAAGCTTACGTTTTTGGAGATGAACACGATCATCGCCGCGTCAAAGATTTTGTACGACATTTGGAGCAACATCAGATTGCAATTTATCAACTTAAAAAAGACATCCGATTAGCGGGCAATGATTTTAAAAAGGATCATGCTTTTGTGGTTCCCATGGCACAAGACCAGCACCGCTTGCTCCGTGCGATTTTTGAAAAGACGACAAGTTTTAGAGATAGTTTATTTTACGACGTGTCTAGTTGGACCTTGCCATTAGCTTATAATTTAGCGTACGCGGAAGTCAACGGGAAAGACTTAAATAGTATGATGGGAAAAACAGTAAAATCTACGACCATTTTCCAAGAAAAATTTCAAGTAAGTAAAAGTAACTATGCTTATTTATTCAAATGGGATAATTACTACGCGCCGAATGCTTTGCAAGAAATTTTGGCCAACCAACTCAACGTGAACGTTGCCATGGAAAGTTTCGGAGCAATGACAACGGAAGGATCGGTAGATTTTGATCGAGGAACAATTCGCTTAGCGGTAACCAATCAAAATAAAACACCCGAAGAAATTTATCAACTCCTTAGTGAAATTTCAGAAAAACACCATTTGAAAATCTATACAGTTTCGACGGGATTTACGCCTACCGGAGTCGACTTAGGAAGTCCTAACTTAAGAAAAGTAAAACCGGTAAAAGTACTTTTGCTCGTTGGCAACGGCGTAAATAGCTACGACGCGGGTGAAGTTTGGCATTTATTAGATCAGCGCTATGATATGCAAGTGACGATGGCGGACGCACAGGATGTGAGTGGTATGAATTTGGAGCGGTATTCTAGTCTTGTCATGGTTGATGGTAATTACGGAAGCATCGGTAAATCTGGTGTTGAAAAAATGAAACGATGGGTTCGTAACGGTGGCACCTTGATCCCCATGAAAAGAGCGGCACGTTGGGCGAATTCGAATGGACTTGCCAATCTAAAATTCAAGTCAAAAAAATCTGCAAAGAAAAGTACAAGTCCCCGTGCCTATCAACATTTGTCGCGGGACAACGGTGCTAAATTTATTGGCGGTGCCATTTTTGAAACGGAGTTAGATATTACGCATCCTTTAGGCTATGGGTATCACAAAAGTAAATTACCCGTTTTTAGAAGAGGGAGTTTATTTTTTGAACAAAGTAAGAATCCTTACGCAACGCCATTGCGTTATACTAGTAAGCCCTTACTGAGTGGTTATATTTCTAATGACAATTTGCCGCTTATTTCTTCTTCGGCGAGTATTGTAGTCAATAGTTTGGGAGCCGGTAAGATTATTTGCATGGCGGATAATCCTAATTTCCGTGGTTTCTGGTACGGTACTAATAAATTATTTGCCAATGCTATCTTCTTTGGGAATCTAATCGGTGGTCGAGGCACAGAAAGAGTAAGTTCAGGAAAAGAAGCGGAGGAGGAAGAAGAAGTTGACGGGCATGGTCATCAACATTAACAGAAATGATGCGAACTACTCTTGGTACCGAATAGTTTAAATTTCGAAGTTGTTTTAAAATGATGTTAGCAACCTTTAGGTAGGTATTAAGTAGTTCGCAGAATTAAATTAACTAATAACTTGAAAGCCTTTTAAGCTTCTACTTCGTTAAAAAGCCTCGCCAATGCTCTGGCATTGTCTGTGTTTTTCGCCTCGTTTAAGCTCAAAATTCTTTTCAACTTATTGTA
>JBGCFY010000246.1:0-25333 GCA_045110315.1 Saprospiraceae bacterium | reverse complement strand
TAAGCGTTCGGAAACTACCGAGGTAGATGCTTTTGCTTATGCTGTTTCTAAATTTGACTTAAGCTGTACCATCACTAAAAATTCGGAAGGACTGAATCTCTCCTTGGAATATTGCAGTGATTTGTTCGAACCAGCAACGATGGTGAGATTGGCGGAACATTTTAATAATTTATTATCTTCTATTGTTGTCAATCCTTACGAACGATTAGATCAATTAGCAGTACTTGACCTTCAAGAAACGCAACGGTTATTAACGGATTTCAATCCGACTGCGAGTCCGTACAAGGAGCAAGAAACAATTTTAGATGTATTCGAAGCACAGGTATTGCAAAGCACTAAGGCTTTAGCAATTAGTTTTGAAAATAAAGAGATTAATTACCAGCAGTTACACGAGCGTTCCAATCAACTTGCCCATTATTTACAAAAAGAGCACCCACAATCTGAGGCTTTGATTGCCGTTTGTATGGATCGTTCGATTGATATGGTTGTTGCACTTTTAGCAATATTGAAATCAGGGAATACTTACGTTCCAATTGATCCAAATTATCCACAAGAAAGAATAGCTTACATCATTGATGATGCAAAAGTATCCTTGGCAATCTGTGATGAACAGAACCAAGAACACTTTGCTGCGGAAGAAGGGTTAGAGACAATTGTCTTCGATCAGATCCAGAAAAAACTTGTGAAAGCTTCGAAGAAAAATTTATCGCGTTCCATTGCGATGAACCAAACTGCATACATTATTTACACTTCTGGATCGACGGGAAAGCCCAAAGGAGTAACGATTACGCATGGTAATATTGCAGCGTTTATTCATTGGGCACAACTAGAATTTTCTACAAGTAACTTTGACGTTGTATTTGCGGGAACGTCAATTTGTTTTGACCTTTCGCTCTTCGAAATATTTTATACTTTAAGTGCTGGAAAGAAAATTCGTTTATTAGAAGATGGCTTAGATATTCAGAATTATCTCGCCAAAGAAGAAGCGATTTTATTAAATACAGTACCAAGTGTAATGAAGACCTTGCTGGAGCAAGAAGTAGATTTATCACGAGTTACGGTCATCAACATGGCCGGAGAACCCATTCCAGTATACGTCCAGAATAACTTGGATTTGTCGCGGATAGAAGTACGAAATCTATATGGACCATCGGAAGATACAACTTATAGTACCTGCTACCGAATCAAAGGATCGGAGCATATTTTAATTGGACAACCGATTACAAATACAAAAGCCTACGTCTTAGATGAGCAGCAGCAATTGGTGCCACTAGGCGCAAAAGGAGAACTTTGTTTGAGTGGAGCTGGCGTTGCGAAAGGATACTTGTATCGCCCTGAATTAACAACAGAAAAATTTATTGAAAATCCATTCTCCCCCGGTGAATTATTGTATCGGACGGGTGACTTAGTACGTTGGTTACCAGACGGTAATTTGGACTTTTTGGGTCGGATGGATACACAAGTAAAAATTAGAGGATATCGAATTGAACTAGGAGAACTAGAAACGGTTTTTCAACAATCCGAAATCGTTAAAGAAGCAGTCGTTATCGCAACGGAAGATGCGACAGGTATCAAAACATTAGTAGCTTACCTAACGACGGAAGCCACTTATGACGAAGCTGCCCAAGCAGCATTACAATTATATCTGACGACCAAATTGCCAGATTATATGGTGCCGAATGTAATTATGCATTTAGCAAAATTACCATTAACACCAAATGGTAAAGTTGATAAAAAAGCGTTGCCGACGCCAGACTTAGCAAGTCTAACGGGAACAGCTTACGTCGCTCCTCGAACGGCATTAGAAACTCAGATTACTACGATTTGGGAAGGACTTCTACCCGTTGAACAAGTCGGTGTTTTCGATGACTTCTTTAAGTTGGGTGGACACTCTTTGCTGGCAACGCGGGTGGTTTCTGCGATTCGTAAAGCCTTGAATATTGAGTTGGCTATTAAAGATTTATTTACTTACACGAACATTGCAGCTTTAGCTGAATTTATTAGCCAACGAGCTAAAAGATCGACAAGCCCAAAGATTGTTTCAAAAAAGAGACCAGAAAGCATTCCTTTATCTTACGCACAAGAACGTCTATGGTTTATTGATAAACTAGAAGGAAGTACAGCGTACCATTTACCCGTTGTTCAAGAAATATCTGGAACACTTGATGTAAACGCAATGTCTGATGCTTTTCAAGAAATAGTAAATCGACACGAAGCCTTACGAACCGTTTTTGTCGGAGAGAAAGGACGCGCTTACCAAAATATATTAGCGCCCAATCAGTGGGAATTAGCTTACGAAGAAATAACTACGGATTTAGCTAAAGCAGATTTAGCGGATTTAGTAACGACAGAAATCAATACGGCTTTCGATTTAGCGAATGACCATATGCTACGCGTAAAATTATTCAAGCTGGCAGCAGAAGAATATTTGTTGGTATTGGTTTTACATCATATTGCAGCAGATGGTTGGTCGAGTCCTATTTTTTTGGCAGAATTATCTGCTTTGTACGCAGCAAAACTAAAGAAAGAATCCGTAACACTTCCAGAATTACCGATTCAATATGCAGATTACGCTTTGTGGCAACGCAATTATTTAACGCCAGAAAAACTAGAGAAAAAACTAGCGTATTGGGAGACACAACTCGCGGGAACGGAAGTGCTAAATATACCAACAGACTTCATTCGTCCCGCCGTACAAAGTAAGGAAGGAAAGCGTTTTAAACATAATTTAGAAGGAGCACTTGCCAAGCAATTGCAAGATTTGTCACAAGAAATGGGCGTTACCATGTTTATGTTGCTCTTGTCGAGTTTCAAGGTATTGCTACATAAATACACTGGACAAACCGATATTACCGTCGGTACACCAATTGCTAATCGAACACAACAAGAATTAGAGGGACTTATTGGTTTCTTTGTGAATACACTGGTTTTACGTAGTGACCTGGAAGCGAATCCTAGCTTTACAACTATATTAGCAAACGTCAAAGAAACAACCTTATCGGCTTATCAAAATCAGGAAGTGCCTTTCGAGCAAATTGTAGACCGGGTAGTTACTACGCGAGATATGAGCCGCACACCTTTGTTTCAAGTGATGTTCACTTATGAAAATGATCCTACGCCTTTAACTTTTGAATTAGGAGATTCGTTGGATACTAAGCTAACTTCCGACAAATTCACCGATGGGGAAACAGCTAAATTTGATTTAACCCTAACCGTTACAACCGTTAATGATAAAGTTGAGTGTAACGTTGAATACTGTAGTGCCTTATTCTTACCAGAGACGATTGCACGGATGATGCAACACTTCGAAAGTTTACTTTCTACCATCGTTGCAAACCCAGATCAAACCCTTGACCAGTTGAATATACTCAGCGATCAGGAACGCACACAAATACTGGAAAATTTTAATGCTACACAGCGGACTTATCCTAAAGAGCAAACCATTTTAGATCTCTTCGGAACACAAGTCATTGAACGCCCTAATGAGCTTGCGATCAGTTTTGAAGGAAACAGTCTGACTTATCAGGCGTTGGATAAAAAGTCGAATCAATTAGCACACTATTTAGTGAAACAAGGTGTTCAACCAGCTAGCCTAGTAGCGGTCTGCTTGGATCGCTCCCTTGAATTGGTAATTAGTTTACTTGCGATTCAAAAAACGGGAGCGGCTTACGTTCCCATTGATCCCGCTTATCCTTTAGATCGAATTACCTATACGATAACGGATGCGAACTGTGAGTTTTTATTGGGGAAAGAAGATTTGGCGGCGCAACTAACCGCACAAAGTTCGGTCAAAGTAATAAAATTGAATGCTTTATTGAAAAAAGCTTCTTTTGCCAAAGCATCTACGACACCACTGGATATCAAAGTGAATGCGGATCAATTAGCATACGTTATTTATACTTCTGGTTCAACGGGATATCCCAAAGGAGTATTGATTCAACATCAATCTTTAAGCAACTTAATTCATTGGCACCTCGAAGCTTACCAAGTATCTCCAGAAAGTCGAACTACTTTGATGGCTGGTGTTGGATTTGATGCTTCGGTTTGGGAACTGTGGCCTTACCTCGCCGTAGGCGCTTCGGTTTATATTGTGAATGAAGAAGATCGTTTTTCGGTAGATTTATTATTAAATTTTTACCAAACGCATCAAATTACCCATAGTTTTCAAGCGACAGCTTTAGTACCAGATTTTGTCTCAATTTCTCGTGGCAAAGCCTTGGATTTACAGTTTCTATTAACTGGTGGAGATAGCCTAGGAGCAATTGCAACGGAAGATTTATCTTATCAATTGGTTAATAACTATGGTCCTACGGAGAACACCGTTGTGACGAGTTATTATCCTATGCCAGTTACGGATCAACTTAGCAATCCACCAATTGGTAAACCAATAAACAATGTTTCAGTCTACTTATTAGACGCGTACGATAACCTCGTACCTATTGGTGTAGTTGGAGAGCTTTGTATTGCTGGAGATAGCTTAGCCTTAGGTTACTTAAATCAGGAAGCACTCACGGAAGAAAAATTCATTACTTACCAAATCACGGAAACAGAAAAGGTGCGACTCTACAAAACGGGCGATTTAGCCCGTTGGTTACCGGATGGTAATCTTTCTTTCCTTGGACGGAAAGATTTGCAAGTAAAAATTCGAGGATATCGGATTGAATTAGGAGAGATTGAAGCACAGTTACAAGCCCTAGCAGAAGTTCACCAAAGCGTAGTTGTTGCACAAGCAGATTCAACGGGTAACAAACGACTCATCGCCTATCTCGTTGGAGTCGACGCTAATTTAGATCAGGCTGCAATCAAGCTACAGTTAAATAATAAGTTGCCAGATTATATGATTCCATCGGTGATGATGGTGTTAGACAAATTACCGTTAACGGCTAATGGTAAGTTAGATAAAAAAGCATTACCTAAAGTAGATCTTGCTAAGCTATCTACCCAAGCTTACGTTGCTCCTAGAGACGAGAACGAAAAAGCGCTGGTAGAAATTTGGAAAACATTATTGCCAATTGAAAAAATTGGTGTTTATGATAATTTTTTCGAATTAGGAGGACATTCTTTATTGGCTACGCGAGTCATTTCAGCTATTCGTCAACAATTGAACATTGAATTGGCGATTAAAGATTTATTTGCTTATCCAAGTGTTGCTACGTTGGCAGCATACATTAAGCAAACGGGACAAAAGAGTACCTTAACGGAGATTGTACCCCAAACTCGACCGGCACAAATTCCTTTGTCCTATGCACAAGAGCGCTTGTGGTTTATTGATAAATTTGAAGGTAGTACACAGTATCATTTACCTTTAGTACAAAAAATAAATGGCGCCTTAGATCAAGTAGCGCTAAGTTTTGCTTTACGCGAAATGGTAAACCGACACGAAGTTTTACGGACGGTTTATAAAGACGAAAATGGTCAAGCTTATCAGGAAGTATTAGCACCGGGGCAGTGGGAAATGGGCTATGAGGATTTGTCCAATGGAGAATCAGCAGAAGACCTTACTAAAATCATTGATACGACCTTAAAACAAGCTTTTGACCTCGCTCAAGATCATATGCTTCGTGCTCAATTGATCAGACGTTCTTCATCAGAGTATTTGTTGGTTATCGTTTTACATCACATTGCTGCGGATGGTTGGTCTAGTCCTATTTTCTTAGAAGAATTAGAAGTATTATATACGGCGAAGTCGAAGGGCGAAGCAGCGGAACTACCAGCTTTAGCTATTCAATATGCAGATTATGCCATCTGGCAGCGAGACTACTTTGAGACGAATCTGTTGGACGAGAAAATGGAATATTGGAAAACGAATCTTCAAGATTTGGAGTACCTAGATCTTCCTACTGACTTTGCACGTCCGCCTGTACAAAGCACGGAGGGAGCTACATTGACTATCGATCTCCCCGCAAATTTAACCACGGAATTAAAAGCCTTTGCGAAGCAAGAAGGAGCAACCCTTTTTATGGTGATGCTCGCTGCTTTTAAGGTGCTATTGTATCGGTATAGTAAGCAGGAAGATATCTGTGTAGGAATGCCAATTGCCAATCGTACTCAAGCGGAGGTAGAACCTTTAATTGGTTTCTTTGTCAATACTTTAGCAATCCGTACAGACCTGAGTGGTCAACCCAGTTTTAAAAATTTGCTAGCACAAATCAAAACGAATACTTTAGCGGCTTACGCAAATCAAGAAGTTCCTTTTGAGAAAATTGTAGATCAAGTTATTGAAAAACGGGATATGAGTCGTAGCCCAATTTTTCAGGTGATGTTTGCATTGCAAAATATGGATTCAAGCTTAGCGTTCGACTTTGGTGGTTTAGAAGCAACCGTTGAAGAAATAACGCAAGAACAGGCACTTTTTGATCTCTCTTTTGATGTCTTAGATAGAAACGGAGCATTAACACTCATTGTAGAATATTGTACTTCTTTATATCGAACAAGTACAATTGAACGAATGCTTGCACAGTATCAAGTTTTATTGACTTCAGTTGTAGCAAATTCAACGCAAGACATTGCAAACTTAAATTTACTAGCGGTCGAAGAATTAAAAACGCTACAAAGTTTTAATCCTACGAAACTTGACTTACCGCAGAAAGAAACTATTCTAGATTTGTTTGAAGTACAACAAAAACGTACGCCAAATAATATCGCTGTAGTATACGAAGAAACGAGTTTGAGCTATCAGGCATTGGAGCAAGCGTCAAATCAGTTAGCGCACTACTTGCAGCAGCAAGGCGTTATTGCAGGAGATCTAGTTATTCTAACGTTGGATCGTTCTGTGGAGATGATCGTGAGTGTACTGGCCGTATTGAAAGTAGGAGCTGCTTACGTTCCTGTCGATAGTACTTTTCCTCAAGATCGAATTGATTATATCCTTAAAGATACCGCCGCGAAGTATATTGTTTGCCATGAGCAGAATAGAAAGTTTTTTGCGGAGCACGAGGAAAACTGTCACTTAATTTCTTTAGAAAAAAATAAAACTGCCATCGAAAAAATGTCGATGGATTTACCAAAAGTTGAACATACACGACAGGATTTAGCTTATGTGATTTATACCTCGGGTTCTACCGGAAAACCAAAAGGTGTTTTAGTAGAACATTTTGGTTTGGTTAATATGGCTTATGGTTGGCAATCAGATTATCAATTGGATGAGACGACTCGGTTGTTACAAATGGCGAGTATTTCCTTTGATGTTTTTGTTGGAGATTTCTGTAGAACAATACTTTTTGGTGGGCAATTAGTGATTTGTCCAGAGGAGGTTCGCATGGATGCATCTGCCTTGTATGAATTGATGCTTAAACGTAGCATTAATATCTTAGAAGTAACACCGGCGCTAGGGGTTTCCTTAATGGATTACCTTTTCGAAAATGACTTGGATATCTCGTTCCTGAACTTGCTTATTTTGGGCTCGGATGTTTGTCACGTAAAAGACTTTTTGCGCTTGCACGAACGGTATGGTGCTCAAATGAGAATTCTCAATAGTTACGGTACCACGGAAACGACCATTGATAGTTCTTATTTTGAATTACAAAACTTAAAAGAATTAGAAGGGTTGGCGGTAATGCCAATTGGTAAGCCTATTCAAAATACAGCATTTTATATCTTGGACGAATACTTACAGGTCGTTCCAATCGGTGTGGTAGGGGAGTTAGTCATCGGAGGAAATGGTGTTGCTCGAGGATATTTAAATAACCCTGAACTCACCGCCGAAAAATTTATTACAAGTCCTTTTGATGCTACGCAAAGATTATATAGAACGGGAGATTTAGCTAAATATTTACCCGATGGTAATGTAGCCTTTTTGGGAAGAAATGATGATCAAGTAAAAATTCGAGGATATAGAATTGAATTAGGAGAGATTGAGCGAGTTTTGGAAACTTGCACGGAAGTTAGTCAATGCGTTGTTGCTGCCAAAGAAGTAGTGCAGGGAAGTAAGTCTATTCTTGTTTACGTCGTACCAACAGAAAATGGTTTTCAAAAAGCAGATATTGAAGCATATCTCAAAGCGCATTTACCAAATTATATGATTCCGCAGTTCCTCATGGAGTTAGCGGCACTTCCTTTAAGTAAAAATGGTAAAGTCAATCGAAAAGCTTTACCATTGCCAGACGTTTCAGCGCTACAGCTTGAAACTTACGTAGCGCCTACAACAGAAGTAGAACTCTTACTGACTGCTGTATGGTCGGATTTATTAAACGTAGAGAAAATAGGTATTCACGATAATTTCTTTGAACTAGGTGGACATTCCCTTTTAGTGACGAGATTGGTCTCTGCGATTCGTAAAAACTTAGGAAAAGAAATTGCCATTCGAGCCGTGTTTTTAACACCAACGATTGCGGGCTTATCCACTCACCTCGAGGAGCAAGCCATAGATACAACGTTACCCATAATTTCAGCAACAGATCGACCGGAGCGAATTCCCTTATCTTTTGCCCAAGAAAGACTTTGGTTTATCGATAAATTAGAAGGTAGTACTCATTATCATTTGCCACTCGTTCAAAGAATATCTGGAGCGGTTGATCAAGCGACGCTATCCTATGCTTTCCAAGCGATTGTAAATCGTCACGAAGCTTTACGAACTGTTTTTGTAGCGGAAGAAGGACAAGCTTATCAACAAATATTAGCAAAAGAGCAGTGGAAGTTAGGCTACGAAGAAGTAACGGATACTTCAAAAGAAAATTTAGATGAATTAATCGCTACGGAACTTGGTCAAGCTTTTGATTTATCCAAAGATCATATGCTGCGCGTAAAGTTGTTGAAGCTAACGGGAGAAGAGTATTTACTGATTTTAACCATGCACCACATTGCGGCGGATGGTTGGTCAACGCCTATTTTCTTGGAAGAATTAGCACGATTATACACCGCTAAATTGAAGGGTGTGGCTGCGGAGTTACCAGCCTTACCTATTCAATATGCAGATTACGCAATTTGGCAACGAGCTTATTTCGAGACGACTACCTTGGATGCCAAAATGGAATATTGGAAGACTAAGCTTCAAGATTTAGAATACCTTAATCTTCCTACGGACTTTGCTCGTCCGCCGGTACAAAGTACTGCCGGTGCTACCTTGACTATTGACCTCCCCTCAGCCTTGAGTAAGCAGTTGAATGCCTTGGCGAAACAAGAAGAGGCGACACTTTTCATGGTGATGCTTGCTGCGTTTAAAGTCTTATTGTATCGGTATAGCAAACAGGAAGATATTTGTATCGGTATGCCGATTGCGAATCGTACTCAAGCGGAGATAGAACCTTTAATTGGTTTCTTTATCAACACTTTAGTAATACGTACAGATCTTAGTGGACAACCTAATTTTAAAAATCTGCTCGCGCAAATAAAAAACAATACCCTAGCGGCTTACGCGAATCAAGAAGTTCCTTTTGAGCGAATCGTAGATCAAGTTGTTGAAAAACGGGATATGAGTCGTAGCCCGATTTTTCAGGTTATGTTTGCCATGCAAAGCATAGAAGAAAACCTAGCGTTTGAATTTGGTGGCTTAAAAGCATCGGTCGAAGAGATAGAGCGCAAGCAAGCATTTTTTGATCTTTCTTTTGATGTCCTAGATACGAACGGAGAATTAACGCTCGTCGTAGAATATTGTACGGCTCTATACCGAAAAGATACGATTGAGCGAATGCTTTCGCAATATCAAGTTTTATTAACGTCAGTGGTAGAAAATGCTACTCAAAATATTGCGCAGTTAGATTTATTGGAACCCAATGAAATACAAACGCTTCAAGCATTTAATCCCTCTAAAGTTGACTTGCCACAGCAAGAAACTATTTTGGATTTATTTGAGCGTCAACAAAAAAGTACGCCAAATAATATCGCCGTCGTTTGCGGAGAAACGAGCTTGAGTTACGAAGCTTTAGACCAAGCTTCAAACCAGTTGGCGCATTACTTACAAAAGAAAGGCATTACCGTAGGTGACTTCGTAATCCTTACTTTAGATCGTTCTGTAGAAATGATCGTGAGTGTACTCGCGGTCTTGAAAGCAGGCGCTGCCTACGTTCCAGTAGATAGCACTTTCCCACAAGATCGAATTGATTATATTCTTACAGATACCGCTGCGAAATATGTTATTTGCCACGAGCGAAATAGAAAATTCTTTACTAAGCAAGGTAAGAAATGTCATTTAATTTCTTTAGAGAAAAATAAGTCTGCCATCGCAAAAATGTCGATGGAATTACCCGAAGTTGAACTTACACCACGGGATTTAGCCTACGTGATTTATACTTCAGGTTCTACTGGAAAACCAAAAGGAGTGCTAGTAGAACACTTTGGTTTGATCAACATGGTTTATAGCTGTAAGTCAGATTATCAATTGGATGAGACGACTCGTTTGTTACAAATTGCTAGTATCTCTTTTGATGTTTTTGTTGGTGACTTTTGTAAGACGATACTTTTTGGCGGGCAATTAATTATTTGTCCAGAAGAGGCTCGGATGGATATAGCTGCCTTATATCAATTGATGCTCGAACATAGCATCACTATTTTAGATTTAACGCCTGCCCTAGGTGTTTCCTTAATGGATTACGTTTTTGAAAGGGACTTAGATGTTTCTTTTGTAAACATATTAATTGTAGGTTCTGATGTTTGCTACGCGAAGGATTTCATACGTTTACACGAACGCTACGGTGCTCAAATGAGAATTCTTAATGCTTATGGTACGACGGAGACGACCATTGATAGTTCTTATTTTGAATTACAAAACTTGGAAGATTTAGAAGGCTTGGCAGTAGTCCCAATCGGTAAGCCTATTCAAAATACGGAGTTTTATATTTTAGATGAGTTTTTACAAGTAGTCCCAATTGGAGTTGTAGGAGAGTTAGTTATTGGTGGTGCCAGTCTTGCACGCGGCTATTTAAACAATCCTGACTTAACGGCTGAAAAATTTGTTGAAAGTCCATTTGATCCTACTCAGAGATTATACAAAACAGGAGATCTTGGTAAATTTTTACCCGATGGGAATGTAGCCTTTTTAGGAAGAAATGATGATCAAGTTAAGATTCGAGGATTTAGAATTGAATTAGGAGAGATTGAACGGGTCTTAGAAATTTGTGCGCAAGTTAGTCAATGTGTGGTCGCTGCCAAAGAGCTTGCATCAGGAAATAAAGCTATTGTCGCCTACGTCGTACCGACAGAAAATGATTTTCAAAAAGTAACGATCGAGGAGTACCTCAAAGAGCAGTTGCCAAGTTATATGATTCCTCCGTTTATCTTGGAGCTATCCGAACTTCCGCTCAGTAAAAACGGAAAAGTTAATCGGAAAGCTTTACCAATACCAGACGTTTCTGAGATGCGTGCTGAAACTTACGTTGCACCTAGTACGGAAACCGAATTGCTGTTGGCTAAGATATGGTCAGATTTATTGGAAATAGATCAAGTCAGTATTCACGATAATTTCTTTGAATTAGGTGGACATTCGTTATTGGTAACAAAAGTTGTTGCGGCTATTCGAAAAAATACGGGGAAAGAAATTGCTATTCAAGAAGTATTCTCACAGCCAACGATTGCGAGCTTAGCTAGTTATATTACAAAGCAGGCATCGGATACTGCGTTACCAAAAGTTACTCCGCAAGAACGACCAACACGAACACCGTTATCCTTTTCGCAAGAAAGACTCTGGTTTATTGACCAGTTGGAAGGTAGTACGCATTACCACTTACCAGTGGTACAATATTTAGGTAGTGATTTGGATCAGGAAGCTTTGGCCTTAGCTTTCCAGAAATTGATCAATCGACACGAAGCATTGCGGACTGTTTTTCACGAAGAGAATGGACAAGCTTATCAGCTACAATTGCCCGAAAATGCTTGGCAATTACAATACGAAGAAAAAACCACGGTATTACAACCCGCAGCAGTTACTGCAATGATTGAAACAGAAATAAATCGTGCTTTCGATTTATCTCAAGATCATATGCTACGAGCAACTTTAGTGAAAATGGTCGATGGAGATTATTTATTAATTCTAGTCGTTCACCACATTGCTTCGGATGGCTGGTCTACACCAATCCTATTTAAAGAATTATTTACTTTCTACGAAGCAGCACTAAAAAATCGTTCTACAGATTTAGCGCCACTTGCCATCCAATATGCAGACTACGCAATGTGGCAACGGCAGCATTTAACGGGAGACTTGTTAGATCAAAAACTAGGGTATTGGGAATCAGAATTAAAGGAATTAGATACTTTAAATATTCCTACTGATTTTACTAGACCTAGTGTTCAAAGTGTCAATGGGAAACGCTTTAGTTTTACCTTAACACAAGATTTATCTGCTCAGTTACAAAGTTTTGCACAGCAAGAAGGTGTCACGATGTTTATGTTGATGCTTACGCTACTCAAAGTCTTATTGCATCGATACACTGGACAGTCGGATATTACAGTTGGTAGTCCGGTAGCCAATCGTTCACAGGCTGAGGTTGAAAACTTGATTGGCTTTTTTGTCAACACCCTTACTTTACGTAGCGATTTATCTGGTAATCCTTTATTTAAAGAATTACTTGCGCAGGTAAAAACAAAAATTTTAATGGCTTACGACCACCAAGAGGTGCCGTTTGAAAAAATAGTAGATCGGGTAGTGAAGGGGAGAGATTTGAGTCGTAGTCCACTTTTCCAAGTCTTATTCGCTTATGGAAACGAGGCGGATAAAACAGTCGAAGATGCCTTCGCTACGATAACCGCTGCAGAGAATACTGTCCAAGAATTACAAGCCAAAAATATCAGTCTGAATGAAACGTCAGATCATGAAGTTGCTAAATTTGACCTGAGTATTAATGTCTCCGAAGAAGAAGAAAGTTTGGTCGTGTCTATCTTATATTGTAGTGACTTATTTTTAGCATCTACGATTGAAAGAATGGGTATTCATTTCAATAAGCTTATCCAAACGATCGTTGCCAATCCAACTCAATCCATCCAAACTTACCCGATGTTGATGGAGGAAGAAACGCAACAGTTGCTAGTTGATTTTAATAAAACAGTTACGCCGTATCCTGAAAATATGACGCTTGTTGACTTGTTTCGAGGTCAACTCGGTTTACACCCAAACAAACCAGCACTTAGCTTTGAAGGAACAACTTTAACTTATCAAGATTTAGAAGATCGTTCGAATCAATTGGCACATTTCCTCCGAGAGAGTGGGGTGCAAGAAGAAGACTTGATTTGTATCTGTTTGGATCGCTCGATTGAGATGATCGTGAGTTTGCTCGGTGTACTCAAAGCCAGTGCTGCTTACGTTCCAATCGCGCCAGATTATCCGCAACAGCGTATTAATTTTATCCTAGCGGATACCAAAGCCAAAATCGTAATTACAGCTAAAGAATATCGTCCTACTTTCATTGAGAACGAAGAAGTAGCGATGATCTTCCTTGACGATCTAAAAGAATTAGAGCAATATCCAACCGCGGCATTAATCACGAAGCCAGCCGTGAATAATCTTGCTTATATTATTTACACTTCCGGCTCAACTGGAAAACCGAAAGGAGTACAAGTAGAACACGCTTCGGTAGTGAATGAACTTTGCTTCTATTCGAGAACTTATGGCGTTGATTATTCCGATAGACATTTACTTTTAGCAAACTATGTTTTTGATGCTTCGGTAGAACAAATATTTTTACCCTTGACGCATGGTGTTCATCTTGATTTAGTATCTAAATTGGATATGTTAGATCCGATTTTCCTAGATCGATTTATTAAAGAAAAAGGAATTACGCATCTTCACGGTACGCCTGCCTTATTACAAACGATTAGAGCAAATACTTACGAATCGGTGAAGCGAGTTTGTGCCGGAGGAGAACTTTGTACCGAAGCCTTAGCACAATCATGGGGAACGAAAGTTCAATTTTTCAACAAGTACGGACCGACGGAAACTACGATTAGTTCTAGTTACCACCGTTACGATCCTGCCGCAGATTATGCGGGTGCTTTACCAATTGGAAAGCCGATTGCGAATACTCGATATTATGTTCTAGATGAACATCAACAACCTTTACCAATTGGTGTAGTGGGAGAATTGTACATCGGTGGAAAAGGAATGACAAGAGGATATTTAAATCGTCCGGAATTGACGGCGGAGAAATTTATACCTTCTCCTTTTAACGAAGGAGAAACGCTATACCGCACGGGAGATTTAGTAAGATGGATGGCGACGGGAGAAATTGAATTTAAAGGTCGACAAGATGATCAAGTAAAAGTAAGAGGATACCGAATTGAATTAGGAGAAATTGAAACGGTCTTGCTAGAAGCTCCAATGATCGATCAGGCAGTGGTGATGACGAAGCAAGATGCGATGGACCAGAATATTTTGGTTGCTTTTGTAGTTCCCAAAGCGACTAGTGAAATTGCTTACGATAAAAAGGTAGTAGAGACTTATCTCGCGTCAGAATTACCGGATTATATGCTACCTTCTTTCTTGATTGAATTAGCAGAGTTTCCAGTAGCAGCGAGTGGTAAAGTAGATCGAAAAGCGTTGCCAGTAATTAATGTAAGTGCCCATTTAACGGATGCTTATCTCGCTCCAACTACCGATACGGAAAAGAAACTTGCGGAGATTTGGTCAGCGCTTTTAAAAGTAGAAAAGATTGGGGTTCATAATGATTTCTTTGAATTAGGAGGTCATTCGCTCTTAGCCATTCGCTTGGTTTCTACCATTCGAACTACTTTTGCAAAAGAAATTCCTATTCGTGAAATTTTTAATACGCCAACTGTTTTTGGGCTGGCTAAATACTTGGAAGCAAATCAAGTAACGACCTTACTCCCAACGATTGAGGCAACTATACGTCCTGCCAGAATTCCATTGTCTTTTGCCCAAGAACGGCTTTGGTTTATTGACAAATTGGAAGGTAGTAAGCACTATCATTTAACGTATGTACAACGTTTTGGAGAAGATTTAGAGGTGAATTTACTGGAAGCTGCGTTACAAACGTTAATCAATCGACACGAAGTATTACGTACTGTTTATAAAGAGGAAAAAGGAATAACTTACCAAGAAATTCTCGATCCAGATTCATGGAAATTAGCCACCATAAAGCTTAAGTCAAATCGTAAAGAAGAACAGCTTAAGGCTTTGGCAGCGGCGGAAGTTAATCAAGCCTTCGATTTATCTCAAGATTATCCGATCCGGGCTAAATTGATTCAGCATAAGAAGGATGAATATGTACTACTTCTCGTAATGCACCATATTGCTACGGATGGTTGGTCAACACCAATTCTTGTGAATGAATTGACGGAGATCTACCAAGCAAAACGAGCGAATCGTACGCCTGAATTGGCTGACTTGAGTATTCAATACGCAGATTATGCTTTGTGGCAACGGCAATATTTAGAAGGTACGGTACTTGATCAACAATTAAAATATTGGTACGCTAAATTAGCAGATGTCGAAGTCTTGAATTTACCTACTGATTTCACGCGACCAACAATTCAAAGCACCAACGGACAAACCTTAGTTGTTGATTTAGATAAAATGCTTTCGGAGGATTTAGAAGCTTTTGCTAAAAATAATGGCTTGACGATGTTCATGCTTTTATTAACCGTATTTAAAGTTTTATTACATAAATATACCGGACAGGAAGATATTGCGGTAGGAAGTCCAATCGCCAATCGTCGTCAAGCGGAAGTGGAATCTTTAATTGGATTTTTTGTCAATAGTTTGACCTTACGCAGCAATTTAAGTGGCGATCCAAGTTTCATAACTTTATTAGAGCAAGTCAAAACGACAACGTTAGAAGCTTACGAACACCAAGATGCGCCTTTCGAGAAAATCGTTGATGAGGTAGTTAAAGGTAGAGACTTAAGTCGTACGCCACTATTTCAAGTAATGTTTGCTTACACGAATCATCGCGGTGATTTAAAAGCTGATTTCTCTCCTGTTCAAGAAGAAGCGATTAAGGATAATAAAGAAGCGCTCCTCCTTCAAGAAGACGAAGCGAATGGCATTTCAAAATTTGATTTGAGTCTTGATGTAGGTACTACGGACGATGGATTGCTGCTAGCCTTAGAATATTGTTCTGATTTATTTTTACCGGCGACGATCGAGCGCATGTTGGAACACTTCAAACAATTATTAATGGCAATCGTTGAGGATCCTACTCAAAAGCTTAGTGAAGTTACCATGCTTTCAACGCAGGAGACAGCTTTATTACTTGGTTTGGAGCCTACGGAAAATGGAAAATGGTTCAACGAAGGAATCAAGGATTTAGGGAATGATTTACCCATTAATTTACGCTTTGAAGCGATTGCTGCCAACCATCCGCAAGCCATTTCCATTATTCACGGCTCGGCACGTTGGACTTACGAGCAAACAAATAATTATGCCAATCAATTGGCACATACGCTTAGTACGCAAGGTGTAACCGCTGGAGATTTTGTGGGCGTATATCTAGAACGTAGTCCCGCGTTGGTGAGCAGCCTACTAGCCATTTTAAAAATCGGAGCGGTCTACGTACCATTAGATACTCAGAATCCTACGGAACGAATTGAGAAGATGATGGAAGGGAGTGAGCTTAAACTAGTGATGAGTACGACTAGCTTAATGCAAAACTTAGCTGAAGTTAAGACGGAACGCATTTTATTTTTAGATGAATATACCACCGTCTTAGCAGAAAAAATGACACAGTGCGCTACGCTTGAAATTCAAGACGTAACTGCAATTAATAAAGCTAGCAAAATCAATCCAGAAAATCAGAATGACCTACGCAGTTGGGCTTATGTACTGTATACTTCGGGATCAACAGGTTTACCCAAAGGAGCAATTACGCGTCACGATGGTGCTATGAATCATATTTTAGCAGAGTACGAAGCCTTGTCTTTGAAAAATGGTTTTAAATTCTGGCAAAGTGCAGGGATTGGATCAGATATTTCGATGTGGCAAATGTTAGGACCTATCTTGAAAGTGGGTGCCGTTGTAATTATTGATAAGTACGACTTACTGGATTACCAAACGGTATTCGATTTGATTCGCCGAGAAAAAATAGATATTGTAGAGTTTGTACCTTCTTACGTTTGGGGCTTATTGGATCACGCAAAATCCTTGACTACCTTGCCAGAATTGTCAGACTTGCAATGGATTATGTTGAGTGGAGAAGATGCGCCGATCAAGATGGTCAACGAATGGAAAACGACTTATCCATCTGTTCGATTGTTGAATGGTTACGGTCCTTGTGAAGCTTCGGATGATATCTCACAATACGAGGTGACGACACTACTGGACGAAAAACTACAACGCGTTCCAATTGGTCGCTCTATTCCTAATATGAATATTTTTGTGGTAGATCGTTTTGGTAAACTATGCCCGATTGGTATTCCTGGAGAATTATGTGTTACAGGAGTTGGAGTTGGAGCAGGCTACTGGGGAATGCCTGATAAAACGGCAGAAAGTTTCGTAGCGAATCCATTTGCGGGAACCTTAGGAGATACGATGTATCGGACGGGAGATTTAGCGCGGTGGTTGCCAGATGGGAATCTTGAATTCTGGGGAAGAATAGATCGACAAGTCAAAATTCGGGGACATCGAGTAGAGCTGGGAGAAATAGAAAGTATCATTCGGGATACAGCGGAAGTAAAAGAAGTGCATCTAATCGTTCACCGTGCTTCGGAGCAAGATGCACAATTAGTAGCATTTTTAATTAGAGATAAATCTGCGGATCAAGCGACAGAAAATGGAGCGCTGTTAAATGGTGCGAAAGAAGCTTTTGAAAAAGAGCAAGAGGCTGCTTTAGAAGCTGCTTTAGTCTTATCGTGTCAACAGCATTTACCAGTACATATGCGTCCCGCATTTTACTGCTTTATCGAAGAAATGCCCGTCAACTTAAGTGATAAAATTGATGAGAAAGCATTGCTGCAAATTTTTGAATCAGAAGATCGCAAAGCAGCTGTAGCCAAAAAAGCCTTGGTAGCGCCACGAAATGAAACAGAAGAACGCCTCGCGGCTATTTGGAAAGAGATTCTTCAAGTGGAAGATTTTGGCGTATATGATGATTTCTTTGAGTTAGGGGGACATTCCTTATTAGCCACTCGAATGGTTGCTTCAATTCGAATTGAATTTTTGAAAGAGGTAGCGATTAAAGATATCTTTATTTATCCTACGATTGCCAATTTAGCAGAATTAATTACAAGACAAAATAACGAGACCTTACTACCTGAAATCACTGCGCAAGAAAGACCAGCTCAAATTCCTTTGTCTTTCGCTCAAGAGCGGTTATGGTTCATTGATAAATTTGGAGGAAGTACGCATTATCATATTCCTTACATCCAACGATTGGAAGAGCATTTGGATGAAACGGCACTGACTTACGCATTTCAAACAATTGTGAATCGTCACGAAGTACTACGAACCACTTTTAAGGAAGAAGAAGGTACGCCATATCAACTGATCCTACCGGAGAATGAATGGACATTACGTTACGAAGAACTCGAGGTATTTGATCAAGACTTGGAAGAGGAATTAATCTTTAACGAGGTTAATCAAGCATTTGACTTATCAAAAGATCATATGCTGAGAGGTAGACTATTGAAGTTACCAACGAAAGAATATTTACTAATCGTAGTCGTTCACCATATTGCTGCGGATGCTTTATCGGTACCCGTATTTTTGAACGAGCTAAAAGAATTATATGCGGCGAAAACGGAAGCACGAACATCACTTTTGGATACGCTCCCGATTCAATATGCAGATTATGCTTTATGGCAACGTAATTATTTAGAAGGAGAAGTTTTAGATCAAAAATTATCATATTGGGAAAAACAACTCAAAGGGGTAGACGTATTAGACTTGCCACTTGATCTCAATCGACCTAAAATTCAAAGTACAAATGGTAATCATCTCTACGTTACCATTGAAGAGGACTTGCTAGTAGGATTACGCGCATTAGCAGAGGAGCGTGGCGTCACGATGTTCATGCTATTAATTACTGTATACAAAATTTTACTTTTTAGATATTCGAATCAAGAGGATGTGGCAGTGGGTACACCGATTGCCAATCGCTTGCAAGGCGAAATTGAAAACCTGATTGGTTTCTTTGTCAATACCTTAACGATTAGAAGCAACCTAAGTAATAACCCTAGTTTTATTGAGGTACTTGATCAAGTTAAAGCAACAACTTTAGAAGCTTTAAATCACCAAGAAGCACCTTTTGAAAAAATTGTAGATCGTTTAATCGGTCAGAGAGATATGAGTCGTAGCCCATTGTTCCAAACAATGTTTTCTTTCGACTACAGTCCTGATGAAGATGATACTAAAACGGATATTTTCTCAAGCAATGTAAAAGAGACGCAAGCAGCGGAAGAAGAAAACTACAGCTCCGGAAATGCTAAGTTTGATTTGAGTGTAGACGCTAGTGAAACAACCTCTAGTTTAGGATTTACTTTTGAATATTGTACAGATTTATTCTTTTCCACTACGATAGAAAGAATGGCGGCACATTTCGAAAAGTTACTTCGATCGGTCGTTGCAAATCCTACACAAGACATTCGCTCACTTGCCATGTTATTAGAAGAGGAGAGAGCATTGATTTTAGGAGAACAACCAACGGCAGAAGGAGATTGGTTCAATCAAGGAGCCATTGATTTAGGCAATGATTTGCCAATTAATTTACGGTTTGAAGCCATTGTTGAAGCGCATAAAAATGAAGTTGCGGTGATTCATCACAAAGAACGATGGTCTTACCAACAACTTAATGAATTAGCCAACCAAATTGGTGCTTCTTTGCAAGAACTTGGCGTGCAGCCGGGTGAGTTTGTCGGTGTTTACTTAGAACGAACACCAACGTTGATTAGTAGCTTATTGGGAATCTTGAAATGTGGTGCTGCTTACGTGCCTTTGGATACACAAAATCCAACGGAACGGATTGAAAAAATGATTACAAAAAGTGAATTGAGTGTAATCATTAGTACGACTGATTTGATCGATGAACTAGATACGGTAGATGCCAAGGGTATTTTATTTGTTGATAAATGTACCGCAGAATTATACCGAAGTTTTGAAGATCGAAACTTCCCGAAATTTAAAGATTATCTATCACTTGCTAGTAAGTCCACTAAAAACTTGGCGAATCAAAATGCACTGGATAGTTGGGCATATATGTTATACACTTCGGGTTCTACTGGAGAACCGAAAGGAGCAATTACACGTCACGATGGAGCAATGAATCACATCTTGGCAGAATACGAAGCGCTTGAGTTAGCAGATGGATTCCGATTTTTGCAAAGTGCTGGAATTGGTTCAGATATTTCCTTATGGCAAATTCTAGCCCCAGTCTTAAAAGCTGGAGCAGTTGTCATTATTGATAAATTTGATCTCTTAAATTATAATTACTTATTCCATACTTTGGTAACTGAAAAAGTATCCATTGTTGAATTTGTACCTTCCTACATTTGGGGAATGGTCGACCACGTCAAAACTTTAGGAACGACGCCAGATCTTGAGCATTTAAAGTGGATCATGATGGTCGGAGAAGAAGTACCCGTTAAATTAGTAAACGAGTGGCGCGGTTATTTCCCACACGTTAGAATTCTTAATGGCTATGGTCCTTGCGAAGCTTCTGATGATATTTCTCAGTTTGAGGTAACAGAAGCCTTGTCTCCACAGTCTCCAAGAGTACCGATTGGTCGCTCCATTGCCAATATGAACATCTTTATTCTTGGTACACACGGCGAACTTTGTCCGATTGGTATTCCCGGCGAACTATGTGTCTCAGGGGTTGGTGTCGGTGCAGGATACTGGGGAATGCCAGAACGAACGGCGCAGAGTTTTGTACCAAATCCTTTTACTGGAACATTAGGGGATACAATGTATCGTACCGGAGATTTAGCACGATGGTTACCCGATGGAAACCTTGAATTCTTAGGACGAATTGATCGACAAGTTAAAATTAGAGGACATCGAGTAGAGTTGGGGGAAATTGAAAGCTTTATTCGCCAAGAAGATGCAATTAAAGATGCACATGTAATGGTACATAAGTTACCGAGCAATCAAGCATTACTTTTAGCATTCTTAACGACAGAAGAGCAAGAGTTAAGTGTATCAGAAACGGGGAACGTATTAGTAGATCACCAACTCAGACAAGCGTTAGAAAGTAAGTTAATTGGGCTTTGTCAGCAAGGCTTACCAGCTTATATGCAACCAACGCATTTTTGCTTTATTGACAAAATGCCACAAAATTTAAGTGACAAAGTAGACGAGAAGCAACTGATTGAGATTTTCTCTACCATGGACCAGTCTGCTTTTGTAGAAAAAGAGAACTATGTCGCGCCTAGAAATCAAGCAGAAGAAAAATTAGCTGGCATTTGGAGTAAAATTCTTCACGTAGAAAAAGTAGGAATCTACGATAACTTCTTCGAAATTGGTGGTCACTCTTTATTGGCGACTAGAGTCGTCTCTGCCGTTCGAAAGGAATTTGCTAAAGAGATTGCCATTCCAGAAGTTTTCTTGAAACCAACAATCGCGACTTTAACGGAGTTGATCCTGAGCGATAGCGAAGGAGAAATATTATCAGTAGTAACTGCGGAGGAAAGACCAAGTCGAATTCCATTGTCTTTCTCACAAGAGCGATTATGGTTTATTGATAGATTAGAAGGAAGTGCTCATTACAACATGCCTTTCGTCAATCGAATAGAAAGCGAACTAGATAGTGAAATTATTGCCGAGACGTTTAGAACCATTGTGAATCGCCACGAAGTGCTTAGAACCGTTTTCTGGGAAGACGAAGGTAAGGCTTATCAAAAAGTACTATCAAAAGATTTATGGCAATTAGATTACGAAGAAGCAATCGGTATAGAGGCTTCCGACTTAAAGGAATTGATTGCAGAGACTTCTGCTAAAGCATTTGATTTTGCTAAGGATCATATGTTGAGAGTAAAGTTAGTAAAAACTGCTTCAGCAAACTACACGATGATTGTTGTCCTTCATCATATCGCATCGGATGGATGGTCAGAGCCTATTTTAATCAAGGAATTTGCACAAATCTATCGAGCGTTAAAAATGAGTAAACCGATCAACCTGCCACCACTGGAAGTACAATACGCAGATTATGCCATCTGGCAGCGTAAGTACATGGAAGGAGGTGTGTTGGAGCAAAAAATGCAATATTGGACGGATAAGTTGGGCGGCTTAGAAACCTTGAATTTACCAATTGACTTTGCTCGACCAACAATACAAAGTACAAATGGTGCTACGGTTCATTTTGAATTAGAAGAAACACTTTGCGAACAACTTCGACAAACGGCTAAGCAGGAAGGCGTAACCATGTTTATGTTATTGCTTGCTGGAGTTAAAGTTTTATTGCATAAATATACTGGACAAAATGATATTGCGATCGGTTCACCAATCGCTAATCGAACACAAGCGCCAATCGAAGAATTGATTGGATTCTTTGTCAATACCTTGACGTTGAGAACAGCATTGGAAGAAGATCCAAACTTTGATACGGTGCTACAACAGGTTAAACGAACAACTTTGGAAGCGTATCAGCACCAAGATGTTCCGTTTGAAAAAATTGTAGATAAAATTGCACCAGAACGGGATATGAGTCGCAATCCTTTATTCCAAGTCATGTTCACTTACATCGAAGATGAAACGATGGAGACCAAAGAAAAGGTGGCAGACCCGAATGATTTGGTCTTGATTGAAGAAGTGGATACTTATGGTGTTACTAAAGTAGATTTGTCTTTCACTTCGTTTAGAACAATCGAAGGAATTATCAATTTTGAACTTGGATATTGTACCGATTTGTTTCAAGCAGAAACAATCGAGAAGATGGTAGGACACTTGAAATTGTTGTTGGCTTCGATCGCTGCTCAGCCTCGAGCGAAGTTGGCTGGGTTAAGTATTCTAGGGGCAACGGAGGAAAAAGTCATCTTGGAGGATTTTAATAATACTGCATTTGAATATCCACGAACGGCAACTGCGGTGAGTATGATCGAGGAAGTTGCCGCCAGACTTGGAACACATACTGCAGTAAGTCTTGGCGAAGCGAAACTAAGTTATGCGGAACTAGAAGAGCAAGCAACCCAACTGGGACATTATTTAAGAAAGCAAGGCGTTGTAAAAGAAACCTTGGTCTGCTTGTGCATGGATCGTTCTTTAGATATGATTGTGGGGGTTTTAGGAATTCTGAAAGCGGGTGGTGTATATTTACCAATCGCAGCAGATTATCCTCAAGATCGAATTGATTATATCTTAAGTGATAGTCAATCTAAGTTTGTCGTAACGGATGGGACAACTAGACATTTATTTGAGAATCACGATGATTTATCCATTATTTCATTCGATCAAGATCGTGCAAAAATTACCAAGTCTTCAAAGCAGAAATTATCGATTGGTTTACAGCCAGATAATTTGATGTATGTCATTTATACTTCTGGTTCTACTGGAAATCCTAAAGGAGTAATGGTAGAGCACTCGAGTAATATCAACATGGCATTGGATCAAATTAGAAGCTTCAATATTACGGAAAAAGATCGTTTTTCACAGTTCTCTTCCATCTCTTTTGATGCTTCGGTATACGATATCTTTATCTCGCTCTACGCAGGAGCAACCTTAGTCTTAGTTGATCAAGCAACGATTAAACAAGGAACTAATTTTATCAGTTACCTACGAGAACAAGAGGTTTCGGTGACGACGATTCCACCAGTATACTTAAGTATTTTGGATACGGCAGACCTAGCTTTTCTACGGGTAATTATCACCGGTGGAGAATCGGCAAACGTTGCGCAAGCTAGTCAATGTGCTTTGGCAAGTGATTATTATAATGCTTACGGACCGACGGAATGTGCCGTTTCTGTTTCTCAATATAAAGTACAACCAGATGATCAACACAAAAGTCATATTCCAATTGGTAAACCGATTGCGAATACGAAAATGTATATTCTAGACAAGCATTTACAAGCGGTACCCATCAATGTGGAAGGAGAGATTTGCGTCAGTGGCGTAGGTCTGGCGCGTGGATATTTAAATCGACCAGATTTAACCGCAGAGAAGTTTGTTGATCACCCGTATGAAAAAGGTGCTAAACTATATCGAACTGGAGATCATGGAAAGTTTATGCCAGATGGAAATGTGGTATTTTTAGGTAGAAAAGATGATCAAGTTAAGATTAGAGGTCACCGAATTGAACTTGGTGAAATAGAAACAGTACTACACCAAGTGCCATCCGTTACTAAATGTATTGTATTAGCTCAAAAAGATCAAGTAGGTAGCAATCGACTATTGGCTTATTACGTCGGAGAAAAGGTAGAAGAAGGAGCCGTTCGAGCCTACTTGCAAGCTCGCTTACCAGCATACATGGTGCCGAGTATTATTATGTCTTTGGAAGCTTTTCCTCGAACACCTAACGGTAAAATTGATAAGAAAGCTTTACCAAAACCAACAGAAACCAACATAGCGAGTGTAAACTATTTAGCACCACGTACCACAATAGAGTCAGACATTGCTACGGTTTGGTCACAACTACTCAATATCGAGCAAGTTGGTGTATACGATAGTTTCTTTGAATTAGGAGGAGATTCTATTAGTAGCATTCAAGTGGTCAGTAGACTTAAAAAATTAGGCTATCATATTCAACCACGGAATTTATTCCAGTACCAAACAGTTGCAAGCTTAGCCGAATTTATTACCAATAATGCGGAAGGTATTAAGACGATTTCAGAGAAAGGACTTCTAACGGGAACCGCTCCTTTAATTCCCACGCAACAATGGTTCTTTGAAATTGGATATGAGCAATATTCTCACTTTAACCAAGAGAATATTTTCGAACTAGATCGTACCATTAATGCCAAACATTTAGCTCAGGGAGTTAAAGCATTAGTTGAACAACATGATGCCTTAAGGTTTAAATACACGAAACCGACAACCGAAGAGGGACAATGGGAACAAAGCTATGGTTCAGAGGAAGTGGTATTAGAAATCGTGGATTTGACGAAAGTGAACGCCAAGAAAATAAGTGCCAAGATCACGGAAACTTGTCAACGGTATCAAGAGTCTTTAGATATTGAAAAAGGAGAACTAATCAAAGTTGTTCTCATGAAGACACCCGATACGCTAACGCACGATCGGTTATTCTTTGTAATTCATCACTTAGCCATTGACGAAGTTTCTTGGAGAATTATTTCTGATCAGTTTATAGATTTAGTAGACGCGATTAGTGTAGGGAAAAAGCCAGCATTACCGGCTAAGACGAGCTCTTACCGACAATGGGGACAAGCCTTAATTAATCATGCCGTATCTAAGCAGGTCACCAATCAATTACCGGACTGGCAAATGCTGGGGAAAGGTCTCCAGACGTTACCATTAGAACAAGTTACCGCCCACGAAAAGGTGGAGGCCAAGGTGCACTTTGTGGAATTA
>JBGCFY010000245.1:0-30594 GCA_045110315.1 Saprospiraceae bacterium | reverse complement strand
CTACTTTTTTTCCAAATTTTTCGGGATCGCCAAAAGTATCCAAAATATCATCTTGAATTTGGAAAGCGATTCCAATGTTACGACCAAATTGCATGAGCTGTTCCATATCTTTTTCGCTTGCCCCACCAATGACGGCGCCCATTCCTAAAGCACCGCCAATCAATGCTGCCGTTTTTAATTCAATCATCTTAAGATATGCCGACAAGGCAACTTGCTCTTCCTCTTCAAAATTCATATCATATTGTTGCCCTTCACATACATCAATCGCTAGTTGATTGAACAGTTCGACAATTTTAGCGTAGCGCGGTAATACGGACAAACGAGCAAGATATTGATAAGCATAAATCAGCATGACATCGCCCGACAAAATTCCTGTATTGACATTATACTTGACATGTACACTAGGCTTTCCTCGACGCAGTGGCGCCTCATCCATAATATCATCGTGTAGTAAACTGAAATTGTGGAAAATTTCAATGGCAAAAGCAGCGGGTAGCGCTTCTTCAACTCGTTCTCCAAAAAGATTATAGCCCATCAAAAGTAACAAAGGTCGTAAGCGTTTTCCTCCTAGAGAAAAAATATAATTAATCGGCTCGTAAAGGGCTACGGGCGCTTGTTTAAATTCGTTGGTAGCGATGTAGTCATCGAAAATCTGCTTTAAAGCTGCTGGTGATTTCATAGATTGCAAATCAATTTAGGTCAAAATTATTATAAAGCTATTTATAAGTAGCAAAGCACAATTTAATGGCAATTTAATGCTGCAAACTACTTAAAGTTGTCTTAAAATGAGCTTAGAAACCGAAAGTAAAGACTTGTCATTCAAGACAAAGCCTCTTTTACCTCCCATCCACAAGCAGTAAATGCTCTTCAGTTCTTATACCGTAACGAGAAATACTAGATTACAATGTTTTAGCCGTAGGCATTAAGGTCTATTTTAAAACAACTTCTATCCAAGCATTGACAAATCCTCCGCGAATATACGCTATTCCCAAAGTTTTACCACGCTCTAGAATCAATGATTTTAGGCAAATTCAGCGGAATTTCTAATCCCAGATCTCCGCTATCCATCCAAAAGCTCAAAGCTCAAAAAGATCTGCTAAGGATTGGCTAAAGTTTCTGAAGGCGATAGAGAGAGCATCAACACAGACAAATTCTTCCAGATTCGATGATCAAAATGCCAAAATGGAAGTAAGAATAAAAAAAATAAATATAATGAGTAGATATAATGTAATGCCCCCAAACTAATTATACTGTCACAAATCAACTATATTTGTTCATTTCTATTATATATTTTACTGAAATACGTTTTATCAATTTTTGTAACAGTCTAAAACCTGAAGTTCTTAGCAATTCGCACAATCCCTGAAAATGCTGCTATATATTGGCTTTCTAATTGTTTTTTTTACGCAACCTTTTATTTTAGGCTCTCGTAAACATATAAATAAAAGAAATCTAATTTTTACTAATGATAAAAAAACATAGAGCCGTGAATATATTATTGATTGAAGACAATCCAGGAGATGTTCGATTGACACAGGAAGCTTTCAAAGAAAGTAAAGTTGCCATTACCTTAAGTGTCACTATGGACGGTGTGGAAGCAATTAAATTTTTAAAGAAAGAAGATCAATATAGCAACGAGCAAACTCCAGACTTAATCTTGCTAGACCTCAACCTTCCCAAAAGAGATGGAAGAGAAGTTTTACAAGAAATTAAAACGGATGATCAGCTCAAAAGGATTCCTGTAGTTGTACTAACGACTTCTAACGCGGAGCAAGATATCCTCAAAAGCTATAACCTCCACGTTAATTGTTACATCAACAAACCCGTTGATTTTGACAAGTTTTTCGATATTATCCAAAAAATTGAAGATTTTTGGCTAACTACAGCCATCTTGCCTTCAATGATTTCGTAAAACACAGATAAGAATTTAATTATATTTCCTTATCTTTCATGTATATGCGGTTTTATGCTAAAGTTATGTTTAAACTACTTTAACGTAAAATCTAAGAATGGCGTAGATTATGACAACAAACAACAAAATCCCAATACTGCTGATTGAAGACAATCCTGCGGATGCTCGGATGATTACGATGCTGCTAAAGGAATCCTCTGTCAAACACGAACTATTCCACACGGAATCTTTCTACGAAGGTGTCGATATCGCCAAGACCCAAAATATTGCACTCGTTTTTTTAGACCTTTCGTTACCGGATAGCAATGGTTTCAAAACCTTATCCAATTTCATTGAGAAAATACCCAATATTCCCATTATCGTCTTAACGGGACTCAACAATGAGATTGTTGGTAATCAAGCGGTGAAAGCTGGTGCGCAAGATTTTTTGGTAAAAGGCCAATTTGAAGGTAAATTATTGGGAAGAGCCATTCGCTATGCCATTCAGCGATTTAAAACACACCTGAAGTTAGAAGAAACTGCCAAAAACTTGGCGCTTAGTGAAAAGCGCTACATCGAGGCACAGGAAATGGCGCAGTTTGGAAACTGGGAAATGGATATTGTATCCAACTCGATGAAATGGACCAGCGAGATTTACCGCATTTTGGGTTACCAAACCAATAGCATGCAACCGAGTCTTTCCGACTACCTGAGCTACGTTCACATGGAAGATAAAACGCGCGTAGAGGATTTTTTCGAGATGGCGGCGAAAGATGGAAAATTACATAAAATTGAACACCGCATCGTTATTGAAGGTCGAACGATCAAACACATCGCGTTGCAAGCAAAAGTATATTACGAAGAAACCAACGATAAGATTATTCTCGTCGGTGCCGTTCAGGATGTTACAGAACGTAAATTGACCGAACAACTCATCATCGAAAAAAATCTATCGCAAAAAGCATCCGTCTTCAAGCAAGAAGCGCTAGCGACAATGGGCTTTCATGTTCGAACTCCCCTATCCTCCGTGATCAACCTCACGTACTTATTGGAAAATTCAAATCTATCCTCACAACAAAAGGAAAACCTTGATGATTTGAAGACTTCGGTGGAAGATCTTTCTATCATGGTTAACAACTTACTCAACTTTTCTTTATTACTTTCCGAAAATATTAAATTGGAAGAAGAAGAGTTTACAACGAAAGATTTCATTTACAGCATTGAGAAAGTGGTTAAGATCAAAGCGGACAATGAGAACATTGCGTTAACCGTTGAGATTGACAAAAATATTCCCGAAAAATTAATTGCGGATCACAATAAGATTACTCAAGTCCTTTATAACCTGATCAACAATGCGATCAAGTTTACCCCAGAAGAAGGTAAAATTTTGATTAAGGTCTTTTGCAAAGAAATTAGTAAAGAAGAAACACAACTTTGTTTTACGATCAAAGACAGTGGCATGGGAATGTCAGGGTCGAAGATTAAAGAATTGTTGGAAGCAGAGAAACTACTTGAAGTCCATCCAGAGCATGATGATCGCAAAAGACCAATTGGCTTAGCCATCGTCTCGAAGCTTATCCACATTATGAATGGTGAGTTATCTATCGAAAGTAAAGAGCAAGTTGGTAGTACTTTTGAAGTTTGCATTCCTAGTCAAATACCTAAGCAAATTCAATTCTTGGGTAGCAACAAGCCAGAAGTTGCCCTCAAAATCTTATTGGTAGAAGATCATTTTTTAAACCAAATTGCCACCAAAAAAATTCTTACGACTTGGTCGAACCTCGTTACCGTCGACATTGCAGAGAATGGGTTGGTGGGCGTCGAGAAATTTAGAGAACATGGCTACGATCTCATTTTGATGGATATTCAAATGCCCGTGATGAATGGGATAGATGCAGCCATGAAGATTAGAGAAAATAGTCAAGTGCCAATCATTGCCTTAACGGCAAATTCTTCAAAGCAAGAAGCCGATAAATGTTTAAGCATCGGAATCAATGATTATATCTCTAAACCTTTTAAGCCAACGGATCTCTATGCCAAAATAATGAGCTTACTCGTTAGCGTTGGTCAAAGTTAAATAAACCACAGCATGGCGTTACGTAAACTAGCATAATTGGTTATGCTCGTTTACGTATCCTGATATTTTCATGCAAACATGGTTAAATTAACTTAGGCGTTTTAGTCGCAAAAAAACGAATCCTTTTAATCATTTTCTGTAATCTCCAAATTGAAGAGCTTTGAATTAGAGATGGCAGAAAGTTATGTTTCCAACGCAATCCAGAGGGAAACTATATTGTCGTAACAACTCTACAACACCCTACTTCTTGAGACCATCCAGTCGCTTAAACAAAAATCCACAATACACATAAAAGTATAATTCTTATTTTTTGTTAAAAAAAACCATTTTTTAACAAAATACTCTACAAATCAATAACTATCCGTAAACACTATACTACAAATATACTACTAAGCCTAAGTAATTTACTTTTTACTAAAAGAACTTCTTATATTTCCTTTCTAGTTGTAGCATATTTTAAAGTACTACTGAATTTCGCACAAAATTCAACCCTCACTTTAGTCAATTAAAAAAGATACAATAGTAAAGTCCTAGCACAACTCTTAAAGATTGAAGTTATTTTAAACAAAAAAAATAAACCTTGTCTGATTATCCATCAGCATGAGGGAGATAATGATATTATTTTTTTTAACAACTTCTATTCTCAATACTAAATGTTTCCGCAATAGCAGTGCCATTATATTCCTGCTACTAAGTACTAATACAATTTTCGCATTACTATCAGTCATAATTAGAAGTTTTATCAGATCGTTTAAAATGGTTTTTTAGAAGCACATTTTCCAATGCGCTATTGATGTTTTTCAAATTCGGCAAGAAGTTGATTAGGGCATTGCCCGCAGCTTTAAGAACAAGAATTTCCATCAATCGCTCCGCTGGTAAAAATCAGCCGTTTTCATTTCAATAACCGTTTTCAAATTTTTGCAAGCACTTTATTTAGTGCCACTTGCGATCTATCACTAGCGCCTTACTTGTTTAACCTTTTAATTAAATTACATGAATTACTTAGATAAACTACGCCAAAAAGCTTCTCACATTCATCAGTATAGTTCCTACTACGGTCGATTACATCATATTGAGTTTGAAGGACAAGTAGCCAGTCGGATGAAAAATAACGGAGAGGAATATATTATCTGGTGCATTAATGATTATTTGGGCTTAATGAATCATCCCTTAGCAAAGCAGGCGGCGGCACAAGTTACTCGACAGTATGGTGAAGCTTATCCACATGCCGCCCGAATCACGTTTGGTAATTCTAAAGCACACGAACAACTCGAAGCGGAACTTGCCCAACTCCTCAACAAGGAAGCGACTTTTGCGTTCAACTTAGGTTATCCTGCTATTTTGTCGATCGTGGATGCTTTGACGGATCGACACGACACTATTATTTATGACCAACGCGTACACGCAAGTTTGATTGATGGCATTCGATTACACAATGGCCGAAAATTTGCATTTCGACACAATGACATTGCTCACTTTACCAGACAATTAGAGCGAGTTGCTCAAACGCATAATCATGACTTAGGTGCAATCTACGTCGTACTTGATGGCGTATACAGTATGCTCGGTGATACGCCACCACTCAAGGAAATTGTAGCCCTCAAAAAGAAATATAACTTTAGTATTGTTCTAGATGATTGTCATGGTTTCGGTGTACTTGGTGAAAACGGAAGAGGCACTCCCGAGGCGTTCGACGTCGAAAAAGACATTGATGTTTACATCGCAACTTTCACTAAAGCATTTGGTAGTTTAGGAGGCTTAGTTGGGGGCAGAAAAGATTTAATTGATTACTTGAGATATAGTGTACGAACGCAGCTTTTCAGTAGAGCGCTTCCCTTAGCACAAGTAAAAAGTGTACTCAAGAAGTTAGAAATCATTCGTCAAGAACCCGAGAGGAGAACGAAGCTTTGGAAAAATACCAAGCGCTTTCAAGATGGCCTTAGAGCGATGAACATTAACATTGCTAATCCCAAAAGTCCGATTACGCCCATTTTAATCAATGGGACAGAAGCTGATGGAATTAATATCTTGATGGAGCTGCGAGCAAAAGGTGTTTTTAGTTACATCGTTTGTTATCCCGTCGTTCCTAAGGATACTTGTTTGATCAGGATGGTGCCAACCGCCAACCACAGTGACGAAGATATTGATCAAACCCTAGCAGCATTCGCACACATCAAACAAAAATTCCCAGGTATGATTGCCAGTTCGGCTATTCTCAAAGAGAATTCCTAATAAATCTGTAACGGCTAGTGGTCGTTAGCTTAAGTTGAGCGTTGACTTAATATTTAAAATATACACACAAACCCTTTTTTCTGAAGTTGGAACAAAATTAATAGCGATTCAGCAAACAAATAATCATCAGACAAATCATGAATTTCGACAAGATTTAAACGCTAGAACCCACGTTTGATATTATTTGAAAAATGGATTAAAACTGATTTTAAACTAACTTCATTAAACATGTTCGCGCAGCAAGAAATTTACGACCATTTTTCTTGCTGCTTTTTTATGCCCTTCCCCCAAAGAATAATTTAAGCAATTGGCACACTTTCCGCCACTTCCCCTACCCGAAAAAAACTAATTTTCTACCATTCTTTTGGCAATCAGTTTTACACAGACTACTCTTCCAATTTTTGCAGAAATTAAAAAAGCTTTTATATTCCCCCCGTTTCCCAAAAGAATGACTAAATTTACTTCTACACCGAGGAACATTCTTGCTCTTCTTAGAGAGAAGTTGTTTCCTCCAAAACACCTTGAGATGAAAATCAAATACTATTACTGCTGCTTAGTTATTTTTAGTCTATTGGCTTGCAACGAAGCAGAAAAAATCACTTCCGAAAAGGCGACGCTCCTACTCATCAATGCTAATATCTATACCGTTGATGAACAACAACCCACAGCTTCTGCCATTGCCATTAAAGGAGACCGAATTCTCGAACTTGGAGACGCCGCCACTTTAGCCAATTACCAAGATGAAAAAACAAAAGTAATTGACCTCAAAGGGCAATTCGTCTTACCAGGTTTCATTGAAGGTCACGGTCATTTTTCTGGGTTGGGTAGTAGTTTACAAAACCTCAATTTTTTGAAATCAAAAAACTGGCAGCAGATCGTTGACCAAGTTGCTCAGAAAGTAAAAACGGCAAAACCGGGAGAATGGATTATCGGAAGAGGTTGGCACCAAGAAAAATGGAATCAACCACTTGGTCGACAAATTCATGGTTACCCTTTTCACGATGAGTTGAGTGCAATTTCTCCCGACAATCCCGTTATGCTTCGACACGCGAGTGGTCATTCTCTTTTTGCCAATAAAAAAGCGATGGAGCTGGCGAGCATCAGTGTAGAAACGCCAAATCCAAAAGGTGGTGAAATTGTGCGGGATAATAAAAAACGCGCGATTGGCGTTTTTGAAGAACGAGCAATGACTCCAATCTTCTTAGCTTATCAAGAATATCTAGATAATATTTCAGCCGCAGAAAAGAAAGCCATTTGGCTAGCAGGAATCGAACTCGCTACCAAAGAATGTCATCAGCATGGTATTACTTCTTTTCAAGATGCTGGTTCTCTTTTTCACGAAATAGCATGGTACAAAGAACTAGCCGCAGAAAATAAGCTGGGTATTCGGTTATGGGCAATGATTCGCCATAGCTATGAAGATATGAAAGATCAACTGACCGATTTTCCAATTGTCGATGCTGGCAATCATCACTTTACCGTCAAAGCCATTAAAACCGAAGTGGACGGTGCCTTGGGTGCTTTCGGCGCTTGGCTTTTAAAACCTTATGACGACAAACCTAATTTTGTAGGACAAAATACGACGCCCATTTCCGAAGTCAAAAAAATTGCTCAACTTGCTTTTGACAACGACCTTCAGCTTTGTGTGCATGCCATTGGAGATCGCGCCAATCGAGTAGTTCTTAATATTATGGAAGAATCTTTTGCTACCAACGCCAGCAAGCAAAATCTCCGTTGGAGAATCGAACACGCGCAGCATCTGGATACGATGGATATTCCCCGCTTCAAAAAATTAGGCGTCATTGCTTCCATGCAAGGAATCCACTGTACTTCCGATGCACCTTTTGTCGTTAAACGTTTGGGAGAAGAACGTTCGCGCGTAGGTGCTTACCCTTGGCGTTCGCTCTTAGATAAAGGAGTCATTATTGCTAACGGAACCGATGCGCCCGTTGAGGACCTTAGTGCGTTGGATTGCATCTATGCTTCCGTCACGCGTAAGCGCCAAGACTCAGGGATGGAGTTTTTCCCAGAACAACGCATGACGCGCGCCGAAGCGATTCACTCCTATACATTAGGCAATGCTTACGCAGCATTTGAAGAAAAAGACAAAGGCTCTTTAACCGCAGGTAAGTTGGCAGATATCGTCGTTTTATCCAATGACTTGCTACAGTGTTCTGATGAAGAAATTTTATCTACACAAGTTTTATACACGATCATCGGTGGCGTCATCAAGTATCAAAATTAGCCTCAAGAAAAAGTTTTGTAAATAAAGAAGATACGGTGAAATAGTAGCGATTCGCTAAAATTATGCACATGTTGGCAAAATTAATTTTCTGGTTAAAAGTCTCTCGCCCGGGATTGTGGTTCGCTACGATTTGGCTTTACATTTTGCCCACTAGTCAAATGGACATTTGGGCTTCTCCTCATTTTTGGTTGGGCTTTTTTTACTGTTGCTTTCCGCTAAATTTTTTGGTTTATGGTTGGAATGATATGGTGGATCATGAAACCGATCGACTCAATCCAAGAAAAGATAGTTTTCTTTTTGGGGCACAAGGTTCTCCCGAGCAACTACGAAATTTGTGGAAGCCGATTCTCCTAGTACAAAGCATATTCTTCGCCCTTTTTGTTTATTTAGAATCTTGGCCAATGCTTTTACTCTTGACGAGCTTGGTTGCGATCAATGCACTTTATAATCTTCCTAAACACGGTTTACGGAGTCGTCCACCGTTAGAACTTTTATGTCAAATTGGATACTTACTCGTCGCGCCTTTCAGTATTTTACTGAATGATACCGCAGCACTTCCTTGGCAAACTTACCTTTACCTTTTTCTTTTTGCCCTGCAATCTCACCTTATGGGCGAAGTGATGGACATTGAACCTGATCGCAAAGCGAAGCGCAAAACAACCGCAACGGTCATTGGGAGAACAAATACAAAGTGGTTAATTATTTTCCTTGTTTCCGCAGAGGTTTATCTTTTGTTCTTCCTCTTTCAAGAAATCATTTTTGGTACGATGCTCGTCCTTGCATTGCTCTGGTTGCTCTTAGATTTATTTCTAATTTATAAAAATAAAAATTACACTTTACAGCAAATGCAACTCTTTGGTGTTTCTTCCAATATCATTGCCATTGCGAGCATGAGTTATGTCTGGTATTCTGCGTGTCTGCTTTCCGTTGCGTAGCGTTATTTTAGAAAAACATCTAATTAATCACTTCTGCGTAACGCACCATTAATACTTAACAATTTTCTTTGTCGAAACCTCTCCTTCACGTTGAAAACTAATCAAGTATATGCCACTCGAATATTGTGATAAATCTAGCAACTGGTATTGGTTAAAATCGCCGTGCAGCAGCAACTTTCCGTGTAAACTTCGAAGTTCAAAAGTACTATTGATTGCTTCTTCACTAAATACTTCTATTGTTCCACGGGTAGGATTAGGAATAATTTGGAAGTTAATATTTGGGTTTTCTAAAGGATTGATTGAAACAATCATTGGTAATTCACTTACCATTAAATTGTCTGTCGTATTCGTTACTACGGGGGGATTCGTATCAAAGTAAATACTCGCTGTATTTTGAATATTTGTTTCTTCTGCCAAGCCTGCTTTCGGACTAATCATATAATTGATGTATCCTTGACTTCCTTCAAAATTACTCGTACTGTCCGGTAAGAAAATATCTTCAAAAGAAAAGCTCAAGTAACGATTATCCGTCAATTGCGTCTCTAACATCACGGGGTGGCTAGTAGACAATACCCTAAAGGTAGTTGGATCTAAATTTTGGTCGAGCGTATCTAAGATAACTACATCGTACGCTACATCATTTCCCGTGTTTTGAAAGCGAATGGTATAAAATAAATCCTCTTCAAAAAGCGTATAATTTCCCTCGCGATTGGGTTGCACCAATTTATCATTTGGATCGTAAGAACAACGAACAATTGGGTCGTAGTTGAAATAACGCGAGGAATAGTTTTGCCCATTCGCCACGAAAGTAATGTAAGCTCCTAATCGTAAACTATCGCCCAACATGAAATCCAATGGTCCTGGAATTTTAAACTGAATAACTTTACTAATGGATGCACTTGGCAACAAATTTTCAAAATGCCAACCGTACAGATTTGTTCCAACGGAATCAGGCATATCTATAAATTCTACTTCTACCAAATTGGTATCTACCTCTAACCAGATAGTACCTTCGGTAGTCGTTGTTCCTATATTCTTTGCATACACCTCGAAATCAATCCATTCGTCGCAACGTGTGGGTGGTGAGCTAATAATATTAATCATCTCCGAGTATTCGATTTTCGGATAAATCCCAAACCGTACTGTATCTGAAATATTGGTGTCTGATAAATTCAGAAAGTAACTACTCGAATCGGTTGTTAATTTCCAGTTTGGTGTTGTCAGTGAATCGTAGGTAACGGTATAATTTCCAGTAGGGACATAAATTCTACCTCCCATCGTCGTCGAAAAGTTATAAGTAGATATTTCTAATGGATCAATCAACACCCCACCATCTGGGTAAAAAATTTCGCCTGCATCCTGAATTTTATTTTGATTGAGGTCATAAAAAACTTCATAGTGAATCAACGCTAAATCCAATAAGTCACAAGCTAGAATCACCTCTTCAACATCTTGACATCCTACCCCATTTCCATGAAAGTTAGCACTCCCAGGATTATTAAGAATATAATTGCAAATAACCGGCTCGGCGCAGACTTCTAGTTGATCGTTCAAACTTACTTCTAAAAAAGAAACAGACTCAAAATTAAGATTATTGAGGGCACTGATATCCGTTAATTTGTAATTCAGATGAATAAAAACCTGACCATTGACAGTTTGTAGATTTTGTAAACCGTTAAGGCTTTCAATTTCAGTGCCGTTAATTTCCAAGCTACCTCCAATCTCCGTTAAATTTTCTAAGCCACTCAAGTCAACTAGTCCATATGCCATAAAAATGTAAAATGTACCACCAATGCGCGTCAAGTTATTCAGTCCTTCAAAACTTGAGAAAGATCCTGCGTCAATTTGGAAGTCCCCGCCGATGGTCGTTAAAGAAGACAAAGAAGTTAAATCGGATATAATATCTATGCCCAAAAAATGCAGATTATTACCGATAAACGTTAAATTTTCTAAGCCACTCAGGTCAATTGGATTTAGAGGAGCAATTAATAAGTCTCCTCCGATTGAATCAAGGCTTGAAAGCCCCTCGAAACTAGCAATTTCCGAACCGTTTAGATTAAAATTGCCACCAATATAACTTAGGTTTTCTAAACCCGTGAAATTTTGCATTTCTGTCGCAATATCGAGCAAAAAATCACCCTCAATTCTTGTTACTTGATTGAGTCCATCAAGATTAGTGATATCGCCGGAGGAATCATTTAAGAAAATACTTCCCCCGATTGCTGTGCAATTGGGATAGTCAATGGGAAACGCATCTATTTCTGCTTGAGAGGCGAATATAATTCCGCTACTCAAACAAGACTGAGCAAAGCCTTGGTAGCTAAAAAGAAAAATAACTAAGAAGAGTAAGGATGTTCTCATGCTTTATAATTTTATTTTTTGTCTTCCTAAAAGAAGTTACAAAATTACAGTTTCTTCATGGAAAATGCAATCTTCGATCCAACTCACACTAAACAGTTGTCCTTTCTTGATTTCACGTCTTTAGCTAGTAAAACCAAGCAAGGCGTTATTTTTTTAGTTAATTTTAAGGCTTAGCATAAATTTAAAACCCAAAGCTTCTTAGCAAGATGAGTTCAAAAAAAGCAATTTATGGTTTCTCGGGTGATCCTATTACTTTTGGGCATCTCGATATTATTCAGCGAGCCTTAGCCATTTTTGGGGAACTCACCGTCGGCATTGGTGTCAATCCCGCTAAAAAGTACTTTTTTAATCAAGCGCAACGAAAAGAAATTGCGGAAGCTTCCTTAAGGTTTTTACCACAAGTAAGAGTGGTCGCTTTTCAGGGCTTACTGGTCGATTATGCCTACGAAAATAACATTGGCACCGTTATTCGTGGTATTCGAAATAGTGAAGATTTAAACTATGAATTGATGTTACATCAAATTGGCGAAAGCCAAAAAAATGATATTGACACCATCTACTTTCCTGCCAAACAAAGTTTATCGCACGTCAGTTCGGGAGCGGTAAAAGCCTTACAATTAGAGCAAGGTTTGATCCACGAATACCTTCCGCTGTATGCTAAGCAACAACTTGAGGCGAAACTATCGGGACAATTTATCCTCACAATCACGGGCGAAATTGGCGTAGGAAAATCTTACGTCAGCCAACAATTCGAACGACTCGCTACGCAACAAAATATTCCAGTTCATCGCATTGATATTGACCACATTGGACACGCACTGCTCAGCGAATTAACCGAACCACGTTATCAAAGTTTACGCGACGAAATCGCACAACATTTCGGAGAAGACTTAAAACAAGCCAATGGATTTATCGACCGAAAAGCACTTGGAAAAATCATCTTCCATGCACCAGAAAAATTAAACTACTTCAACGAAATTATTTACCAACCCTTATTGTTACAATTACGCCGAGCCTTATATGGAAGACGAGGTTTGATTTTACTCGATACCGCTTTGGTTGCCGAAGTCAAAATGAGCTATCTTTCTAACAACAATGTATTACTCGTTAGTGCAACTGCGGAAGCACAGGAAAAACGATTATTACAAAGAGGGTATAGTGTCACACAAATCAAAGCGCGACTGCAAAGTCAATTTACCACCCCTCGAAAACGAGCATTAATTCAAGCTAAAATTACTGCCGATGCCCACGGAAAATTGTGGGAATTAGAAAACACAGCGATTGATAACAACTTAGCCATACCAGCCATTTTTGAAAAAATTGTCCAACAGTTAAAGATTACTCCTACAAAAATATAATATTCCGCTATGCAAAAATTCCGCACTCAAGGAGCCATTGGTGCCTTACTAGATGAATACGAGAAAAGTATTTCCGAACTTCAAGCGTTGCTGCGGACAATGACGCCGCTCGAATTAACGACGCTCGTTGCGCCTAAAAGCAAAGACCCAGATTGCGTTTCAATTCAGTCTATCTTGAGTCACGTGGTGCGAGCAGGTTATGGCTATACGGTAGCCGTGAGAATTAGCTTGGGAGAAACTTTGGAATATCCTAGTACGCAACATTTTGATTCGCCGGAAGCGTATCAGAAAGCCCTGATGGCTATGTTTGCATATCAAGAAAAATTATTTGCTGATTACCCAAATTTATCCATCGAAGAATACAATCCAGCGAAAAAAATACACACTCGTTGGGGACAACGATATGACGTTGAACAATTATTTGAACACGCGATTGTTCACATTTTACGGCACCGCCGGCAAGTCGAAAAGTTCTTACTCCATTTGCGCTAAGCAACAGAAGTTATTTTAAAATAGATCTTAACACCACAACATGGCTTTCCCAAAAAAGAAATCTCGGAAAATTATTGTAGCGAATCAAAGCTATCGTTGGATGACGAACGATGATGGTCCTTCCGTTACCCTCAGTATAAGCCCTGCCCAAGATCACGGCTCAAAACTATTTGCTTATTTTAATTACAATCTCGACCTTCCGCCAAGCGAACGTTTCCAGCAAGCTATTACTCCTTTCCTAACCCGCAGGGTTATTCTTTACGCTTTGACGCAAGGCTATACGCCTACGAAACGAGGAAAGGACATGAGGCTCGGAGACTTAAGTGGTAAAATTTCCGAGGAATTAACTGGTCCTAAAATGACCACCCGTTTGCTACAAATTCTTAGTAAACGCCTTTCGGCAAATCCGCCCGATCTGGAGATGACAGATGACGTTAAAGGAATAATCACCGACACTCAATCCTTGCTTAACCACGGGGAATGGTTTATTGGCTTTGAAAACCTTCTTTCCAATTTAGACGAGATTGATTTTAAATTAACCGCCCAAGAAATCGAATTGCTAAAAGCAATCGGTGCAAAAGGAAATTCCAATTGGCGCAAAGATTTTCCTTGGATAGAAAATTTACAAATGGGACAGCAAGCGCCAAAATCTTAGCGTTAGGTTTATATAGTAAAGCCGTTTAATAAATTCTAATATCAAATTTTTCCATGATTCACTTACAACGTACCGAAGCTACGCACCCCGATTTTCTCCATTTAGTAAAAGCCTTAGATATTGATCTTGCCGAACGAGATGGTCCCGACCACGCTTTCTATGCTCAATTCAATACCGTCGAACAGATCAAACACATCATGGTCGCCTACGAAGACCAACAGGCCATTGGCTGCGGTGCCATCAAGCCTTACGACGCGCAAACTTGCGAAATCAAGAGAATGTATTTATTACCGGCGCACCGAGGGAAGGGAGTGGCAAGCCAAGTGCTCAACGCATTAGAAGCTTGGGCGAAGACCTTAGGTTTCAAAAAATGTATTTTAGAAACGGGCTACAAACAACCCGAAGCAATTCGTTTGTACGAAAAAAATGGCTATCAACGAATAACGAATTATGGCCAATACGCTGGTGTAGAAAATAGCCTTTGTTTTGGAAAAGAGATTTAAAAAAATGGGTAAGTCGTTTGGTAACGCTTGGTATTGAAGTTATTTCAAACCAATGCGACCAGACAACTTACCCAAAATAGTCACGGTTGAATTATTCTTTAGTCTTTGCTTTATCCGCAGCTTCTTTTTTCAATCGTCTGCGTTTCCGCCAAGGTGCTTCTATTTGCCAATCTCCCGCCATGATACAACCATATGGCATAATACGATCCACGACGGTTCCCAAACCAAATTCCTGCATTTGTGCCTGCACTTCCTGTGCATTTTTGTAGGCTGATGGCAATTCAGAAATATCAATATTTCCAGAGTAAAATCGCGCATCAATATTCTCCGTTTCTTCCGCAAAGATTTCATTGATGGTACGATCTGAGTTATTGCGTACGTGCTGAGAACGGCTGATGTTACGACCTGCTCCGTGTGGTGCAAAACCCAAGTTGTTTTCCGTCGTTTCTCCTTTCACCACTAAGATTGGTTCTCTCATGTTTAGTGGAATTAGTCGTAGTCCATCTTTTGAATCTGGGACAAATCTATCGTCGAGTGGTGTGGCACCTTTTGCGTGATAAAAATCATCTCCATCTTTAAAGACAAAATTATGCTCATTCCAAAAACGATCTACGATGGTGGCACCAGCTTTCTGCCCTATCGCATTGTGTAGTACCTCGTGATTAAGTTTTGTCCACGCTCTCACCAATTGTAATGCTTCCCAGTATTGCTTTCCTTTTTCAGAATCGTAAGGAATCCAAGCATTTGTTTTCAAGGTTTTGGGAGAATATTGCTGGCGATATGCTTCCGCTATTTTCATTCCCGCTTTGTACAAGTTTGCCCCGAGACCTCTACTCCCGTGATGCGTAACCATAATCGTCTCTCCCGTTGCTTCCGATTTTCCGACGTACAGAAAATGATTTCCATCTCCCTGCGTCCCCAAGTGCGTCTTAGCAAGGTGCAAACTTCTTTGGGTATTCAAGAAAAAATTATCCATCATTTTTGTTTCTAATTCGTCGGGAAGTTCGAAACAATCTGTTCTTCCACCGCCGCCGAAGTGCGTTACACTTTGTGCCGTGTCCAGTACTAACTTTGGATCAACGTTTCCGAAAGAAGTCATCATCACTGAGCAACAAATATCGGCGCTATGCATCGCTGGATGAATTGTTCCTTTCGTAACCACAATTCCACCTACTGGAATTTGACCTTTTCTGCCCGTAGGACAAGCATCAGGCATGACCGCACCATTAATGACCGTTGGTGTTTTCATGAGTACATTCATCGTTTCAAAGACGGAAGCAACGTTAGCCACTTCGTCTGGATGTTCAGCCCGGATATTTTGATGATATGGAACTGCTTCAAGATGAGGATCAATAATTTCAATTTTGGGTGCTACCGTATCCAAATAAACTTTCATCTCCGCTTCGGCAAGTGAATTTGCATTTAAGTAATCGAGTGCTACTCGAAACCATTTACCTGGTTGGTATCCTAATGCGATTAAATCTTTTCCTGAAACTTTCATTGTTTTGTTATTTTTGATATTACAAAGCTAAAGTCTTGCTACGCAATCATTTTGCGCAGCAATATTTTTTTAGAAAAAAACCTTTAAACAAAACCTTAGCATCTCTAATTACCGAAGAAGTTGTTTGAAAAATCAAAAGAATGATTAAAGCAGTATTTCTTTCTCCCCTTCCCTATTTAGCAACTTTGTCTACTTTGGCCTGCGCAAAAATTTCACCGAAAAAGAACCTAGTACACTGTAACCTAAATCCATAAACTCAAAATCAAGCTATCTAGTTCCCTTTTAAAAGTCTATTTTTCTACGTATCTTGGAAACTATAGGAAGAAAGCTATTTCTAAAATTAAAACAAAAACATGAAGCCTTACCAACTCACCGGAGGCGCACGCATCGGCTTAGCCAATGCTACTTACCCCTTTGCAACCTTAAAAGTTGATCAAGATAAATTGGAACTAAAAGTCTCCGCAATTGGTAATTTCATTTTCACACGAAGTGATATCATCTCGATTGAAGCTTATCAGTCTCTTCCTATATTGGGCGAAGGAGTAAAGATCAATCATCGCGTCGAAAATTATCATCAAAAAATAATCTTCTGGACTTTAAAAAGTCCCTCCACAGTTATTGATGAAATTCGGAAAACAGGATTTTTAAATGATGATCATCTAGTCCTTCCTGAACTCCGTTCTCAAATTATTCAACAACAAAAGCAAACTGGATCTCCCTTCAAAACGTCAGTACTCCGTTTTGCCTTTATTGGCTGGAATTTATTGGTTGGGTTCGACTTATTTAAATTCATCAGCTCTTCCTTCTCGGGGCTTCCACTAGAGAACGGTACTCGAATCGCATTAGTATTAATTTTTGGACTCTCCTTATCTACCTTATTTTCGAAACCTTTACAAAAACTCTTTCTCAAAGAAGGTCGCAACTTATCAGATATCAAACGACTACTTTACTTTTTAATGCTGATAAGTTCTTTTATGCTAACTGTACTTTCTCTCTTTACAAGCATTAAGCAATAAAAAATGCGAAGTGTATGGTTTAATGATTCTATATTTCATGCACACACTTATTTCAAAAAAGACTAAAACTTACTCCTAAAAAAGAAAACTGCAATCGGCATATTTCTTACCGATTACAGTCTTGCCAACGAGGATTTTTTCCCTAGTTCCAAATCACATTACAAGTGCTTGGGTACGAAGAAGTATTTAAAGATGATCACTTTTATTTAAAGTTATATATCCTCTTCTCCCTGTTTTAATTCTTAACACAAAGAAAAGCCATCTTAAGGCAGAGAGTCGGTCGATAAGCAATTAATTTCGGCTGTAAGCGTTTGTAATTGCTTACTTACTTTTTTATAGGAATACTACTCAAACACAAAGAGGCGACTCGTTACCGAATCGCCTCTTAGCATATATACTTTTTATTACAAGGGAAATTTACGCTAGATCAAAACGATCAAGGTTCATCACCTTAGCCCAAGTTGCTACAAAATCGTGAACAAACTGTGTCTTACCATCTTCACAAGCATATACTTCTGCTAATGCGCGAAGCTCTGTATTAGAACCGAAGATAAGATCAACTCTAGTTCCTAACCACTGAAGATCTCCCGTTCTACGATCGCGACCTTCGAATACATCTTCCGTTTGAGAAATTGCTTTCCAAGTCGTTGCGAAGTCTAACAAGTTCACAAAAAAGTCATTGGTAAGTACACCAGGATTCTTGGTAAAAACGCCATTTTGAGACTGCCCAAAGTTGGCATTTAATACACGCATTCCCCCCATTAGCACAGTCATTTCTGGTGCAGTCAAGGTTAACAATTGTGCTTGGTCAATCAACATTTCTTCCGCTGAGATAGAAACGTGTGCTTGTGCGTAGTTCCGGAACCCATCTGATGCTGGCTCAAGTGCTTCAAAAGACTCTACATCCGTATGTTCTTGACTTGCATCAGCTCTACCTGCTGTAAAAGGAACAGTTACCTCGTGTCCAGCATCTTTAGCTGCTTTCTCTACTGCTGCACATCCTCCTAAGACAATTAAATCTGCCATAGAAACCATTTTACCATCCGCTTGAGCAGCATTGAAATCTTTTTGAATCGCTTCCAATTTTGCTAAAACACCCGCTAATTGAGCAGGTTGGTTCACCTCCCAATCTTTTTGTGGTGCTAAGCGAATACGAGCGCCATTGGCACCACCTCGTAAATCAGATCCACGGAACGTAGCCGCTGAAGACCAAGCCGTGTACACCAACTGACTAACGGATAATCCTGAAGCCAAGATCGTAGTCTTTAAGCTAGCAATATCATGATCGTTGACTAAGGCGTGTGTCACTTCTGGCACTGGATCTTGCCAAATTAAGACCTCTGCTGGTACTTCGACTCCTAAATAACGGTCTCGAGGTCCCATATCACGGTGTGTCAATTTAAACCATGCTCTAGCAAAAGCATCTTCAAATTCTTTTGGGTTCTTGTGAAAACGCTGAGAAATTTTCAAATAAGCAGGATCTGTTTTTAGAGCGATATCTGCGGTAGACATCATTAACGCTTGCGTCTTAGTCGCATCTCCTGCACGAGGAGCCGTTCTTGCTGCCGAAGCTGCCGTTGGCGTCCACTGGTGTGCACCTGCGGGACTCTTCGTTAATTCCCAATCATAATTTAATAATACATCGAAATAGTCGTGATCCCATTTTGTTGGATTTGGTGTCCAAGCTCCTTCCAAACCACTGGTAATGGTATCATCTAAAACTCCCGTACCGAAAGTATTCTTCCAGCCCATGCTTTGTTCCTCGATTGCTCCACCGGCAGGCTCTCTTCCTACAAATTGTTCTGGATCAGCAGCACCGTGTGCTTTTCCAAAAGTATGTCCACCAGCAACCAAAGCGACTGTTTCTTCGTCATTCATCGCCATACGACCGAAAGTATCTCTGATATCATATGCTGATCCCATTGGGTCAGGCTGTCCTTCTGGACCTTCTGGATTAACATAAATCAATCCCATATGTACCGCACCAAGTGGATTCTCTAATTCTCGTTCACCAGAACCAGCGTAACGCTTATCAGATCCCATCCATTCCGACTCAGATCCCCAGTAAATATCCTCTTCTGGTTGCCAAACATCTACTCTACCTCCCGCAAAACCAAAAGTTTCAAAACCCATTGACTCTAATGCGCAGTTACCGGCAAGAATCATTAAATCTGCCCAAGAGATTTTTTTTCCGTATTTCTTTTTGATAGGCCATAGTAATAAACGAGCCTTATCTAAGTTACCATTATCCGGCCAACTATTTAGCGGTGCAAAACGCTGAGAGCCCGAACCAGCACCACCTCTACCATCTTGGATTCGGTAAGTACCGGCACTGTGCCAAGCCATTCTGATAAAAAATGGACCGTAGTGACCGTAATCTGCTGGCCACCAATCTTGCGAGTCCGTCATTAATTCATACAAGTCATTTTTAACTGCTTTCAAATCGAGCGACTTGAATTCTTTAGCGTAGTCAAAATCTTTGCCCATTGGATTGGAGAGCGCTGAATGTTGACGAAGAATATTTAGTTTCAACTGATTTGGCCACCAGTCGCGATTGGTCATCCCACCACCAGCGGCTTTGTTTAGCATACCACCCAAGAATGGGCATTTGCTTTCTCCATTACCGTTGCCATTAACATTGTAGCTGGTGGTACTTTTCTCATTTTTCATGTCATCCATAATAAGAATTAAATTTTTATGCTTTCCAATGGAAGCTTGCTTAAAGGCTAATGAAACGAAACTTTTAGTACTATTTTGAGAACACTCAAACCATGGTAACCAAGGTTATCAAGATATGGTATCAGGCGGAAAGTAGCACTAAAAGTGCCTTTTCAAAGATTGAAGTTGCTTTACAGCGTTCTTCAACAAACTTCTATTGCAAAGTATTTATGTGAAAATGCGTTTAATTTTTGCTAATATAGGGGTAAATTTATCAATATGCTTATTGATTTATATTATTGTATGATTGATAATATCTATCACACGAGTTACCCTTTGAATCCAACAATCAAAAGTATACTAAAAAAAGCTAATTTTATAGCGAAATTGTTTAAAGTTGTTTTGAAATATAAGTACTAAGACAAAGTAATTCACTTATTAACTTGTATCATCTTTTGAGCAGTCTCTTCGTTACTCTAAGCCTTCCTAAGCAAAGACTTAGAGCGGTTTTCGTGCCTCAATACTACTCAAAATCTAACATCATGTAATGATAAAAAATTTTGTCTTAGTACTTAATTGCTAATTACCACGTTTTCTCATAAAAAGTTGGTTGAAATCCTTGTACGGATTAGGCTTTCTTCTTTTTTGGCAAAAATTACGTTCCAATATGAAACTATTACTAACTATTCTCCTCTCTACTATTTATTCCTTAGGCTTTAGCCAAATGCAAAATGATTTTGAGGAATTAGTTGCACGGACCAATCGTTACCTTCAAAGCTATGAATCCCTCAATGGTTTTGCCAGTCAGGAAAACTACTTTGCTTGGAAAGATACCCATCTACCGACTGCCCTGGTAGAAAGTATGCGCAAGGATCAAGATTATCAGGATGAATTGTCTCCTTCCAGAGATTCCATCTCGGAATATGGCTTAATCCTAGAACTACAAGCGCTTATTTTCCAAACCTTGGGTCAAGTATTAGCGCATCCCGTAAGTCAAGGAAAAGATTTTACGGCCTTATTTTCCGAAGGAGATTTAGCTGTTATTCGGTCAGATGATGGAAAGCTCTATAATTTTTCTTTGGATGAAAAAACGGGAGGGACTTACCGAAGCAGAATTTCTTTGATGCACTTTATCGATTTTGATGCGCAGCAGCGACCTAGTGCGAAAGCAATCGAAAATGGTGCTTCAAATCCTTATGCGATTTTTGAAGGTGATGGATTCGATCGCATTTATGCGATTGAGAGTAAAGAAGGTATCAAGTATTTATTGGAGGGAAGTGTACGCGGTTGTTCTACTTGTTTTGAAAGTAATATTATGCTAGTTAGTAGAAAAATGGACGGATTCGAACAAGACTTTGCTTATGCCGTTAGTTCGAGAGGTTGGGAAAGTAGTATCTCTTACGACCACGAGACGAAAACGATCAGCATAGATTACTTAACGGATGATTTGACGAGTAGTTGTTATTGTTCGGAAGACGGCACCGAGGAGGATTATTCGGAGGAGTCTGATCTCAGCCCAGTCAAAAATTGTACTTGTACCTTTGAATTTGATGGCTTTAGCTTTGAGTTGGTACAAGCCGGATGGAAAAAGGTAAAAATGGAATAGCACGACACAAGATTCAAGAAAATATTTTAAATATGGAGAATTAAGGGTCACAACCATCATATTTTAAAACAACTTCTTTTTTTTTGCTAAAACTTATTCACAAAACCTTAAAACATAAAACAAAAGTTATGACGCTCTCTATCAGAAAATTCAAATTAATGACCATTGCTGTTTTGGTCTTTGCTTTTTGCGCTGCTTTTGTCAGTCCTCAAACGACGACGGACGACGTTAGCATTGAAGGCTACTGGGTTTACAAGTCTTACAAAAAAGGCGTATATACTTACGTTCGCAAAAAAGATTTCAAATCGAGTAAGCCCGGCTTTATGTTTGGGAAAGAAGGTAAAATGACCAAGCGACTAGATCCAGATTGGTGTGTACGGGTAAAAGGTCCTTATACTAATTTGGATGGCACGTATGAAGTGCTAGACGGCAAAACCTTGAAGACGGAATACAAATGTCCCGTTGCAGAAAAACCTTCCATCAACGAATATAAAATTGTTGAATTGACTAAGAAAAAACTTTTACTGAAGTCTCTTCCAAGAAAAAAGTAAATCGTTAAATAAGTACTAAGACAAATTAATTCACTGGCGAGTTGGCAAAAGAACTGCCAACTCGCCAGTTTTAGTTTATCCTCCATTTTGCTTTTCAAACTTTTCTTCTCCTAGTGCTCAAGCCAAAAAATCATGCTCAAGCAACCTGTTCAAGTTAAATTTAACAATCGGCAAAACCCAAAGGCAGCATTTGATATCATTCGCTTGGAAAAGCTACACCAACGAACAGACTTAGACCATTCTTTTTCCGAATTGCATCGAGTAGCTTTTTACATGATCATTTTAATTACAGAAGGAAGTGGTAAACACACGATCGACTTTACCGATTATACCTGTCAAGCAGGCACACTCCTTACCGTTCGAAAAGATCAAGTTCACAAATTCTTTCAACACAATAGTATGAAAGGCAAACTCTTGCTTTTCACCGATGAGTTTTTGGTAAGTTACCTCGAAGATCTAGAAACCCAAAAAACCTTACAACTTTTCAATGAGCTATTAGGCAGTCCAAAATTACAATTATCAAAAACGGAATTTCAAGCCATCGCTGCTTTAGTAGAACGTATGCAACAAGAATACCTCGAGATCAATGATGCTTATTCGTTTAGTATTTTGAGAAGTGAACTGCACATTTTGATTGCTAAATTGTACCGCATTAAATCTCAGGAGGTACAAATTATTGCCAAGCGAAAATATCTTAATGCTTTTATCGAATTTCAAGATCTCGTAGAAAGAGAAGTTACGAAGTATGCTAAAGTATTAGACTATGCCAAGAAATTAGGCCTAAGCACCAAAACATTAAATACCATTACCCGTAGCATTGTCAACAAAACAGCAAAGGAATTCATTGATGAAATTTATACCAAACAAATTAAACGTTTGCTAATCAACACCGAGCATTCCATCAAAGAAATTGCCTATATCGCGGGCTTCGAAGAAACGACTAATTTTTATAAATACTTTAAACGGCAGACGCAGCTTACGCCCGAACAGTTTAGGAATTCAACTAAGTAGTTGTCAGAAATAAAGTTTGACTTCGCATTATGACTATCATTTTGGCAAAGCCTCAGAAGTATTCTACCGCCAGTTGGAACTAAGCTTGCGGTAAGCACGTTACGCCTTGAGTAAAAGTTTATTTTCATTTCATTTATTCTATGCTCATGCGCATTGCACTTTTCTCGGATATCCATGGTAAAATTTTATTGCCTTTTCTACTTTGTGATCAGTATCAAAAAGCAACGGGTAAAGCAATCGATTTGATTTTGCAATGTGGTGATTTGGGAGCGTATCCCGACCTTAACAACTTAGACAAAGCAACATTGAAGCACGCGCAATACGATCGCGCAGAGCTAGGTTTCCACGATGATTTTACGACCGAAAAGCCACAGATCAAAGCATTCTTGACAGCGTTAAATTTGGATATGATTTGTGTACGGGGCAATCACGAAGATCATGCATACCTCAATGCCTTAGAAAAGAAATATCCAACAGAAAGCCTTTTTCCAATCGATATTTATCGGCGGGTTTGGCTTTGTAAATCGGGCGAAGCACAACGTTTTGAACGAAATGGCTTTGTGATCAACTTCGTTGGAATTGGAAGAATTGGCGATCGTAAGGGGAGAACAGATGAACGATTTATCCAAAACTACGAGCGCCAAAAAATCAAAGCATTATATAAAACCAAAACACATTTTGATTTTTTGATCACACACGACGGCGACGATGCTAGTCAACGTGGATACGGCATGGCAGAACTCCAAGAACTTTTAGACAAGGTAATTTTTCATTACCATTTTTACGGCCATACAGGAGAAGCATTCAAACTTGAACTCGCCCCAAACGGCATTACACAATCCTGCAAAATCAAAGAACTAGAATTTGACCTTGCCGGTAAATTACCTCCAGGCTGTATGCTTATTTTAGAAAAAAAAGCGGACGAACAATTCAAATTAGAAATTGTCCCACAAAGTTTCACCAATCCATTTACCCAACAAAATTGGAAATACCATCTAGAAAATTAGTGCTCAAAGGTTACAATAAGACTACTTTTATGACAACTTTCAATTGAAATCCTTGTTGAAAAGAAAACAAAAAAATGAAAAACACTAACCTATTCCTCCTACTTTGCTCCTTATTCTTCCTTTTTCAAGTTTCCGTTCAAGGTCAAGTTTCCGATTACGGTAGCCGCACGAAAATTCACAAACTCACTTCTGAGCAGCAGCACGATTACAAATTGCGGGTTACTTTACCCAACAATTATGATTCTACTCAAACGTACAAGGTGCTTTATTATTTGGACAGTTGGTGGTTATCAGAAATTGTATTGGGTACACACGCGCTCCTTCATATAACCGATTTAATCGACGGCGTAATTTTGGTCGGCATTGGCTTGGAAGGAACTGGTTATGATTGGAATGTGCAGCGTAATCGAGATTTCACGCCGACACCTTATGACATTAAAAAAATGCGCATCAACTTCAAAACGGGTAGAAAAGAAAATGCCGCTGCTGTTAACGCGGAAACTACAGGAGGAGCGGATGCTTTCCTTCTTTTTTTAGAAACAAAAGTGATAAAACTTATAGCGCAACATTATCCCAATACAAAAGAAGAAAGAGGATTTCTTGGACACTCATTCGGTGGCTTATTTGGTATTTATGCTTTGCAGGAAAATCCGGGTTTATTTAGTGAACTAATTATTATTTCCGGTGCATTATGGTGGAACAAGCAAGAGATTTTAACGCTTGAACATTTTGCTAAAATAAAAGATAAAAAGACAAAATTATTTATTTGCTACGGTGGCACAGAGTCCCGTCTAATCACGAAATCTAATCTTAAGATAAATGAAATCCTAGCGCCAATAAAAAGTGAAGCTTTCCAATACGAATTTACCCGTTACGAAACAGCCAATCACAATTCAATTCTCCCCCAAGCCATTTATGATGGTCTTTTATTTTTGTATGGAAAAAAATAGTGCTGGTTATAAACTTCAATAAGGAAAGAATAAAATCCACGGAGCTTATCTTATCAAAAACATTACTTTTCTTCAAAAGGGAATCATGCAAGTGGTTTCCTTTTATTATTCCTACAACTTGATTATCTTAATGACTATCTTAGTCCACGAAGGATATTTACCCTCAAGTTTTTTAATTCAAAAAAAGAAGATATGAATCATCAACAATGGGAAAAACTTAGTCAAGTTAACAACTACTTAATCACAAAAAAAGAAGCTGGCGTTCAAGCTTTCCAGCAATTGATTCAACGGGCAGAAAAGGAAACCGCGACTTGGGTCACCATCAGTTTTACACACGAATTCCTAGAAGCTTACGCTAAGGTTGGTGAACAAATTGAATTGTACCAAGCTCTTGCCCCTACGCTCAACAACTACGAAATAGATGACTTGCTCCATTATGAATATGACCACGAAAATAGATTTCAATCTTATCAATACACTAGTTTGACGGAAACCGCAGTGAAATTAATCGAAACTTGGATCGTCGCCTGTTTTGCGGAAGCCAGTCAACTACAAGCAACACAAATTCCTTTTTATTTCAAATATAACCACGACGACCTAGCAATCCTCGCGTTACAGACTTGCCGAAGCTTATTTGAACAATCCGAGTTTGAAACCTACATTAAGAATAATCGGAAAAATCAAATTGAATTATTGGGAACCAAAAATTAAAAAAAAGCATTAACTATCTCAGAAATTGTTAACACCAACTTTGTTTTATAAACTCAATCTCGTGCAAAAAGAAATCCAACAACAACTGATTCAGTTAACCGAGCAAGAAAATATTAAAATTCTCTTAGCGGTAGAAAGTGGGAGTCGCGCTTGGGGTTGCCCATCGCCGGACAGTGATTTTGATGTACGCATTATTTTTTCTCGACCGATTGAGAAGTATCTTTCGGTAGAGGGATCGAAGGAAGATATTAATTATTTTCACGGTGCCTTACTTGATGTGAACGGTTGGGATATCCGCAAGACTTTTAAACTGTTACGAAAGTCAAATGCGACTCCTTTTGAGTGGGCACAGTCACCGATTATTTACCAAGAGGTGGCAGGATTTCGGACGACCTTAATCGCACTTGCCAAACATTATTTTCAGCCGAGACATAGTTTAAACCATTACAAAGGCATTGCGAAGAATAGTTACTTCACTAATAAAAAAGCACAGCGAATCAATCTCAAAAAACTATTTTATGTGCTCCGCCCGTTAATGGCTGCTAAGTGGATTATCCGTAAGGGAAGTATTCCTCCGATGGATATTCCAACGCTGTTGCCAATGATAGAAGATGCTAATCTCGTCGCTAAAATACAAGCGTTACTAGCCATCAAAGCGGAAGCGGCAGAAGATTATGTCCATCAAGTTGACCAAGCCATTTTTGATTTTATTGAAGCAGCGTTTGCCTTGATTGAAACGGTACAATTACCAGAAAAAGAAATGCCCGACGCGGCGCCTTTGAATGCAGCGTTGTACAAAATTATCGGTTTAAACCAATGACCATTGAAGATTTAAAAACGCGAGGTTTAATTTTATTTGAATGTATTTCTGGCAGTCGCGCTTACGGCTTAGCTGTCCCTGGCTCTGATACGGACATTAGAGGTGTGTTTCTATTACCGAAGGCAGACTTTTATGGATTGAACTATATTCCGCAAGTAGCCAATTCGACTAACGACATTGTTTACTACGAGCTAGGTCGATTTGTCGAATTGCTAAAGAAGAGTAATCCGAGTATGCTAGAATTATTGGCAACACCAGCGGACAAAATTTTGATTCAACACGATTGCATCAAGCTTTTGAAAATGGAATATTTTCTTTCCAAAAGATGCAAGGATACTTTTGGCGGATACGCTTTTACGCAAATCAAAAAGGCACAAGGTTTAAATAAAAAAATTGTTAACCCTGTCCATAAAGAAAAAAAGCAGTTGATCGATTTTTGTTTTGTATTACACGAACAAGGTTCTCTACCACTAGCGACTTGGTTGACCCTACAACAAAAAACGCAAGCACAAATTGGCTTAGTAAAAGTTGATCATTTCAAAAATGTGTACGGCTTATATTACGATGCAACGAAAAATTTAAATTACCGTGGTGTTTCGCAAAAAGAAAATGCTACCACCGTTTTGTTGAGTGCAATTCCAGTAGATGCGAGTCCTTTAACGCATCTTTATTTCAACGAAGATGGTTTTACAAAATACTGTAAAGATTACAAAGCCTATTGGAGCTGGGTCGCGCAACGCAATGAGCAACGCTACCAGGATAATACCGAGCACGGGAAAAATTATGATGCTAAAAATATGATGCATACCTTTAGACTCTTGGCGATGGCGGAAGAAATACTGCGTCAAGGCAAAGTGTTTGTCAAAAGACCCGACCGCGAAAACTTATTAGCTATTCGACGAGGAGAATGGTCTTACGAAGCCTTACTAGCGACCGCTGCAAAAAAGATGGAAGCGGTAAGCTTGGCACATGAAGAAAGCACTTTACCCGATCAACCCGACGGAGAATTTATTGATCGATTGTTAATTAAACTCAGAACGATGCTCTACGAAGCGACTCCGTAAATTTAAATAAAAAATTATGCGCATTGGACAACAACTAGGGCAAGAACTCGCCTTAGAAGCGATGGTTACTCGAAAATATTTAGCCTTAGTTCCTTTTGAAAAACAAACCTTCAAACCAACCGAAAAATCAGAAGCACTAGGTCGATTAGCGATTCACGTCGCCGAAATTATTGCTTGGTGGAAAGCCTGTATCGAAGCGGAAAAACTTGACTTTCTAGGTTTTGAGCCCGCAGTGATCCAAACGACGGAAGGTCTCCTCTCCTATTTTGATCGTTTATTGGCGGAAGCACAAGCTAGTTTAGTCGAGGTAAAAGATGAAGTTTTCACAGAAAACTGGTCGATGACCTACGGTGAAGAAATACTTTTCACTTTACCCAAATTGCAAGTTGCCCGTATCTTTTGTATGAACCATCTGATTCATCACCGTGCGCAGCTCGGCGTTTACTTGCGACTCCTTGACATCGCCGTTCCTGCTACTTACGGTCCTTCTGCTGATGACGAAGAGGTCTTACTCATCAACCCATTTCGTTAAGATGCTGATCCAACCTTATAGCTCAAAATGGATCATCGATTTCCAAAACATTAGATTGATTTTGCGGGAAGCATTACCTGACTTCGAAATCCAGATTGAGCACGTTGGAAGCACTTCCGTTCCTCAATTGGCGGCAAAAGCCATTATTGATTTGGATCTTATTTACCCCCCGAGTGTAAACTTTGAGAGCATTAAAGCTGGATTAGCAACCATTGGCTATTTTCATAATGGCGACCAAGGTATTCCACAACGAGAAGTTTTTAAGCGACAACAACCGAGCGTTGCGCATCCAGTTTTGGACGAGTTGGAACATCATCTTTATGTTTGTCCTTTGGCGGGAACGGAGTGGCAGCGGCACGTACGATTTAGAGATTATTTGAGGAAAGATGCTACGACGAGAATGGCTTACCAAGCGTTGAAATTAGCGATTGCAGCCGAGGTGAAGCAAGATCGCAAAGCGTATGCAAGCTTAAAAGAAACACAAGCAAAATCGTTTATCGAAACGGTGCTGGCACGAGCCCTGTAGATCAGATGAGGTAGAGCCGCAAAAAAATAACGACTCCGCAACTAGTCTCCTTCCATTTACCGCAAAAAAAAATCGACGATCGGAGTGATGGTCGATTTTCAATTTTAAAAAACAGTAAAAACTTTGTAATATAAATTATCGAACATTTTGAACATGCCTTTTCGTCCTACTCCGCGTAGGCTCCTCGCTTAATTCTTTTCAAGGATTAGACTCTGGGTTTTCCTTGAGTAGGACGAAAATACAGCGCTCAAAATATTCACAAACTCAAATGACAAAGTAGTAATCTATTTACTTTTTAAATAGGTTTTATTTCCCTTTGAATTAATGTAGTACTTGCCACCTCTCGGACCTTGGTAAATCATTCTTCCTTTAGCATCTTTACCAACTGACTTATCTTTAGACTTGTTGGCTTTGTTATAGACCTTTTTAGTTGAAGTTGTTTTTTTACTCGCCGCGGTACCCTTCTTTGCTTTTACTCCTTTAGCAGCTTTTTTCTTGGTTGCTGTAGTTTTCTTAGCCGTAGTACTTTTTTTCGTTTTAGCAGCTTTGGCAGCAGCTTTTTTCTTAGTCGCTGTTTTCGTTTTGTTTTTGGTAGTCTTCGTTTTTTTCTTCGTTTTAGTCTTCTTCGCTTTTTTCTTAGCGGCTTTGGCCGTTTTTGTAGTTGTACTTTGAGCTTGAACCGTTGTTGCGGTGGTTGTACCAACTAAAAATGCAATCGTGAGTAAAGCGTATTTCAAAAATTGTTTCATAATTAAGGTTTAGGTTAGCATAGTACAATACCAGCTTTTTATTAAGTTTGTTTGGTTAGCTTATGCTATTATGACCTAAGTGCAAGCATAAAGTCACATTTAGCTAGGTTCCTATATAAAAGATAGACTTGATGCCTGGTAAGTTAAAGTTTATCTTTCTTCAATGGTCAAAGGTATTCCTTAATCTTGTTTTAGGGTAGAAGTTGCTTAAAACTCCAAAAATGTTTGCGAATTGATCTTTTTGTCCAACTTTTCAGCTTTTTTATTCTCCCTAGCGATGCTACGAACTCAAAAAGAGCTTCATAAGATGAATAACTTTATTGTGCTAAAAATAAATGAAAAAATAAATGGATAAAAAATATTTAAAACAACTCTTTCTATTGGATGGTGTGGGTGCAATTGTTTCAGCTATTTTGTTAGGTATTGTATTAGTTCAACTAGAAACATACTTTGGAATTCCCAGAGAAACGCTTTACTTACTTGCTGCGCTCCCTTGTTTTTTCGCAGTTTATGATTTTTACTGTTACTTCAGTGTTGAACAACATTTAGGAAAATACTTGAGGGGAATTGCCATTGTTAATTTACTGTATTGCGTTTTGTCTCTGGGGTTAGCTTTTTACCATTACCAAGAAATATTGTATTTAGGTTGGATTTATATTATTGTTGAAATCATGATTGTGGTTGCGCTAGCGATGATTGAATTAAAGGCTGCGGGAAATTGAGATTTGTAGATTATAAAAAGGTATTGTTTGAAGCTTTATTGAGTGAAGATAAAAGTGATAAATTGATGCTACGCTTTATCGAATAGGGAAAGTTCACCGACCTTGATCACTCCAAATCGCTCTCCTGGTAACTGGACAAACACTGCTTAGCATTAGAAGGAAATAAGCTAAAAAGGGGCGCAGTCGTCACCACTCCCCTTCTCAAATTTATCTTACAAAAATCTTACGCTTGCACCGTAGCTACTTCCTCGACATTTTCCTGCTGCGCTCTTTTCGTCAATTTCACAAATTCCTGTACGACCACTTCCGTAATATATTGCTTCACGCCATCTTTATCTTCGTAACTCCGATACGCTAACTTCCCTTGGATCGCAACCTCATTTCCTTTTCGCAATAATTCGCCCATGTACTTCGCCGTTTT
>JBGCFY010000244.1:0-13969 GCA_045110315.1 Saprospiraceae bacterium | reverse complement strand
CTAAAAACTGATAATAGTATAAACTGTTTTCGTGTCTTATTGATAGTACAATGATAGTTGATTTATTCCATTTGTCGACTGCTTTTCCTCACCAAAATGAGGTGACGTTTATCACCGTTTGCTAAATAGTTTTTCTTCTTATAAAAGGTTTTGGTTTCCCTGTATTGATTTAAATCATGCCTTATTCTGATGTAAATCAGGGAAATATCTGATAAAATACGGCAATTTGCTAGTATTAAGTAACAAACAGCTTCATTATCTATTACGCTGGTTTCCTTTTTTATCCTAAAATCATAACTACTATGCAAAATCAAGTTGAAGTACAAACATTAATGACGAGTCCTGTCAAAACGGTCAGTCCTTTAAATGTAATGACTGTCGTGAGCGATATTTTTGAGACGCACAATTTTCATCACCTTCCCGTCGTAGAGGAAGATGGGACACTAGTCGGAATGCTTACCAAACACGATTACAACATCATCCTAAGTAGCTTAACTATTTTTAAAACGGAATGGGCAGCGCTTGATAATGAACGTTTCAAGAAATCGATTCAGGTAAAAGATGTAATGACGAAGTCCGTCGTGAAATTACATCCAGAGGATTCAATTAGCAAAGCAGCTGCTATTTTTAAAGAGAATTTATTTCACGCGTTACCGATTGTGGATGATCAAAATCGGGTGGTTGGGATTTTGAGTACTTTTGATTTGATGAATTGGGCGTTTCCGGGGTGAGCGTTTAGTCCTATTATAAGTACTTAGCGTCTAAATTATACGTGCTTTGGAAATTGTCACAATGCTTGAAACTATAATAAGTTAAAAGTTATTATCTTTCCACTTAAAACTTATCAGATATCAAAACCAAGGACGAGTTATGAAAAAAGCAGAGCAACTAGAAGTTGTAAAATGAGTTTGGACGGTGGTCAGCCAAGAAAGAAAGCGTTTTTGTTTTGTTGAAAGTAATGCTAAGTCCTCCGGATATCCAAAGGACTTAGCATTGTTTAGCAAGGCATCAAAGCGATTATTCTCAAAAAAGCAACTGACTCCGCCAGCCAAAGCCAACGAAGCCACTTACTCCTAAAGTAATTTATTCAGCATTCAAATACCCAATCTCCAAACATTACTTACTCCAAAATACTCACCTTCCCATTATCCATATCATACAGCGCTCCCACAATCTTAATCTCTCCCTTATCTTCCATCTCTTTTAAAATCGGACTATCGGTGCGAATTTTCTCGATGGTATTACGGACATTACTTTCGCTGACCATGTGTACGAAAGACTGATTTTTAGAATTTCTTTCGCCCTCGTATTTCACCTGATCAACGGCGGGTTTGATTTTGGTAAGCATGGGCGTGATATTGCCTAATTTTACATCGTCAATAGCGGCTTTTACAGCGCCACAATGCTCGTGTCCCATCACGAGGACTAACTTTGAACCAGATACTTTACAAGCAAATTCCATGCTACCTAAAATGTCTTCGTTGACGAAATTACCAGCGACTCTTGCGACGAAAATATCTCCGATACCTCGATCAAAAACGTCTTCTACGGGGACACGACTGTCTACGCAAGAAAGAATAATTGCTTTGGGGAATTGCGCTTTCACACTCTTTCTTACTTGGGAAGAATGGTCTCGTGCTGTAAGGTCATTTCGTAGGAACCTTGCGTTTCCTTCTTTCAAAGACTGGATGACCATGTCTGGCGAAAGCGCATCTTGTTGCTCCTTCGTTAATACATCTTCTACTAGTCCCGTTGGCAATTCTTTTTGGACTTTAGTCTCCGTTGCTTTTTGTTCTTTTGTCGGTTGATTTTGATCTGTGCAGGCCGTTAAAAAAAAGACGACTAACCATAGTGCACTTAATTTAATTTTACCAATTTTCATGTTTTGTATTTTAAAAATTAACTAAAGTAATTAGATTTATTTGGTCTCTACTATTGTTGTTCAAAAACTGATTCATGTAACCTACTTCGAATTTGGTTGACTTACTTAGTCGATAACCTAGCCCGAGATAAAGTCGATTTCTGTCGTATACAATCTGTTCGTCATTAAGGAAAATTTCGTTGTAAACGGAAGCGTACCAAGTATTATCGATGAGGTCAAAGTTATTGATTGGAATATTTAAAGAAAGAAAATAACGGAACCTCAATTTGAAATCAGTTTCTTCAATCCAGCGTTGTTCAAAGCGATAACGGTGCTGTACTTTTACTCTACCGATCGACTGTCGAGTGATGAATTGCTGGAAAATTCGATGCTCATCTACGTTCACTTTGTCTTCTAAATTGGCAACGTAATTTTGGCTGTGGATGAAACCATAACCTAAGAGTAAATTATTGTTGTTCTCCGTTAGGTTGTAGCCAATTCCCGTTCGAAGTAGCAATTGCTCTAAGTCACCGATGGCATTGTAATTTCTATATTGAACTTCGTGGTGCCAATTCCAATCTGAATTTATCTTCTTACTTCCAATGTAAATTAGCCAGTTTCCAAGGTCGCTATTTTGCGAATAACTGTTTACGGAAAAGAACATTGTCAAGGTAACGGCAGCGGCAATTATTTTATTCATGTCTAAAAGTTGATTAAGTATTTATAATTAATAGTAAAGCTAAATCGTTTAATAGTAAAACTATTATTTAGTGATTAAGTTTAGTAAAATGATCAATTTTTTTGAGAAAAAAAACGCTTTGAGACAAGTAGTTTGTATTTGATGTTTTTACCATACTTTTGATGGCTAGGGAGAGTTTTTGCCATAGATTATATTGCTCGTTTAGGCTTGTCATTTTAGTTGTACAGCAGGAAAAGAAAATGCTAGGTAGTCTTTTTTTTACAATTAGCAAAGCCTACTGAATTTGATGAATTATGCGTTTCCGGGGTGAGGTAAATCAATTGGACTAAGCCAGATAGATCTTATCTAATAATCTTATAGTAATTTTCTTTTTCGACTACTGCTGAGAATTTATCAAAATATTCTTTTGGAAATTGACTGGATACTAAAACGTCTCTATCATTATTACTGAGGATGTCTATGATGCAAACTAAATCTATGAAGAAAAATGTTGGTAGCACTACATTTGGATAGGTGTCTACCTGGGCACTTAGTGTATCTTTAGGGTTAAATACTATTTTATTCCCGCGAGCTTCGAAATGATTCGTATCAGAATTACTATTTAGATACAAGGAATCATTTTCTAAGTCAGACAAGAAATCCGCTGCTGAAATATTAAGATTTGGGGTACCGCTATTCCTATTATAGAAAACAGTAGTTTTATTCACAACTTGAAGAGGAATTGTTGATTGTATTGGAGTGGATTCAAATGGACCTTTATATATAAAAGAAAAGTAATTAGGACGAACTATGAATGCCGTATTAATTAGAGTTATATCAGTTCTTAAATTTTCCGCTGCTTGCAAATAATATAATGGGTAAGTATCAATTTCTGTCCGAGTCAACAGAATTGAATTTTTGGAACAGGAATTAAGTGTTTTTCTTGCCTTGGACAATATCTCTTTTGAATATAGACTATCTTCTAATAATTGATTAGCAATGGTATCTTCTGATCTGATAATTAATTGAACAAAGGATTGCATTATAATGTGACCATATTTTTCCTTTGCATCTCCCCGATTCGTAATAAATGCTGGATATTGAGTTTTTAATTTTTGATAACATTTCTTTTCTATTCCAAATAATGCCTGATACTCGATCAATTCTTTTGGAGTAAGAAAATTAGAGTCTGGATTTTCAAATTCCTCTACCTCTAATCCATATTGAGCATTTTTTGTTAATTTAGAGCCCAGTTTTGTGGAGTAGGATTTACATAAACAATACAAATCATTAGGCAAAAGCTTTTCTTCCCCAGCGAATAATTTAATTATATCATTATAATAACCAGCATATCCAAAATATGGGTAAAAGGCTGCATCCTTAAATAGTGTACTTCTCTCTTTGTATTCCTTAATTTTTTCGCTTGTATTATAAATTACTTTTTGTCCATCTCTTATGAAACTTAAATCAGAATCAGTTGGATTTTCTTTATACTTAAATACGCTAATTTTATGAAACGTTTTAGTTGCTAGATCGTAATACTTTTCCGATTTATAAACTTTAAATTTTTCGTTAAGTAGGTCAATGTAATAACCGTCTTTCTTTTTTGAAAAGGTGACCGTACTCCTTACGGGAAAGAAAACTTGATGGGTATCAAAGAAGGTTTTCATTACGAACTCCAACTCTAATACATTGCTCTTTTTTTGAGCAAAAGAAGTCCCTAAATAAAATAAATTTCCGATAAGTAAAAAGAAAAGAAGTCTAGCTTTTTTCATGACTATATGTAATGTGATAGGTGATCAAGTTTCTGTTCCACTTTTCACCTCTTTCTAAGGAAGCTAAAATTAAACAAACAATCGCGATTAATTTAATTACATTGTAACATAAATTTATTTGCTTTTTTTTTGAATATGTCTTTTCGCCTCACTCTTCGTCACGTCCTCACTTTGATAGCTATGGCTATCAGATTCCGGGCGTTTCTCGATTGACACTAAAACTCATCATCCAAGATTTCAACTAACTTCTGTTACAGTGTACTAAGCCGTTGTTGTAATATCTAACTCTTTTAAGCCAGCCTCAAAATCAAATTCTTCTATTTTTGTACGAATAGTAAAATAAGGGTTGTACAAACTAGCACAGCTTCCCAAATTTTTTGTAAGAAAATAATTAAGTATCTCTCCTATTATTGCTGAAATCCCTGAAGTCATGATCCAGTTTACTTGCATAAGGTTCTTTTTCTGATTTACTAAGCTTTCATCAATATGCTAAATATTTTTGCAGTTTTGATAAATAGGAACCATCTCCACTATAAATATAAGGAATAAATAAATGTTTTAAAAACTTCATGTTGAAGGATTGCAAAATTCCGAAGATTAATTTTATCAATACGGTAAAGTTTGTCCCAAGTACTTTTGTCATTTAAATAGCTTTCTTTTTCTAGCATTCACACACCAAAACATTTTCTTAAGACATCTCCCTTAGTGAGTACCATGACAAGTTAGTGCTAGATTTTGATTTGTCTCCCTACTCATTTATTAGTCAAGCTTAAAAAATAGAAATGAAACAGAAAATACTCCTTATCCTAATCAGTTGCTTTAGTACTTTTTTCATACAAGCACAACAGCCCATTGTATTTGAATCTGAGATTTCAGAGGTTACCATTTATCGTTCTGGTGCGAGAATTATACGAGATGCGAAGATTAATATTCCTGCGGGACAGTCTGAGATCGTTTTTTCGAATCTTACCACTCAAATCAATACGCATAGTCTTCAAGCTCAAGTTCCAGAAGGAGTCGATTTAGTGATGGTGCATTATAAAACCAATTTTTTAAAGGAAATAGCACCTCCTGAAAAAGTAAAAGAGATCAATGCCGAAATGGAGACTTTGGGTTTAGAGTTGGATTGGAATAATAATCAATATGCTGTTTTTGCCCAAGAGGAAAAAATATTAACCCCGCAACCAGTTAAACTGAGTGCAGATGGTACGGGAATTTCTGTACAAGACCTAAAGGAATATACAAGCTATTATCGAGATCGTTCGCTTGAAGTCAAGAAAAAACTATTTGATATTATCCAAGGTAATAAAAAAATTAATGCTCGATTGTCTGTTTTGCAAAAAGAGTTGAAAGCCTTGCAACCAAAGAAAAATCAGAAAACAGGCGAAGTGGTATTTTTAGTTCAATCGACTATTCCAAGACAATGTGAAATATCGTTTTCTTACATTTCTAATCAGGCGGGATGGGCACCTGTTTATGATTTGAAAGTGAAAGATACGCAATCGCCCATTGCGTTAGATTTAAAAGCGAATGTACATCAGAACACTGGGATTGATTGGAAAGCCGTAAAGATGTCGATCTCCACTGGTAATCCTTTATTGGGCAATGATCGACCTATTTTGAGACCGAAGTATATTAACTTCGCTGCCGTAGCGAACCGATCTATTCAAATAGAATCATTGGGGTCAAGCTCTAATATGGCTTACGCAATGAAAAAGGATAATAATACTGCTGCTGGAAGTGTTAATGATGAAATCAGCGTAGAGAATACGATAAAAGATATGGAAACGACCAGAGAATATGAGATCGATATCCGACAAACTGTTCCTAGTTCTGGTTTGAAGCGAATTGTACAATTGAAGCGCTATGAGGTTGCTGCGAATTATAAATACCATACGGTTCCTAAACTGGATCTTGGGGTATTTTTATTGGCAGAAGTGGCTAACTGGGGAAAGTATAATTTGTTGCCGGGAACGGCGAATATCTTTTTTCAAAATACTTATATCGGTCAATCGGCTATTCGGACGAATGTCACCGCTGATAAAATATTATTGTCCTTGGGAAGAGATGAGTCGATCAAAGTGCAACGGGAACGAACCAATTATTTGAAAGGAACTAAGTTTTGGGGAGATAAGGTTGTTCAGAATATAGGGTACACTATTACTGTGAAAAATACGAAAAACAAAAAAGTAGCGATTGAGATTTTAGATCAAATTCCAATTGCGCAGCATGAGGATATTAAAATTGTATTAAAGGAATCTACTAAGGCTGAATTTTACGAAAAGACGGGTGGTTTAAAGTGGGAATTGGAGTTAGCGCCCAATGAAAGCAGAAAGTTGATTTTTGAGTATACGCAAAAATCACCAGCGAAGAAGCCGTTGGCGCTTAGGTGATTTTGGGATTTGAGTAGTTTTTAATTGTAAGGTAAGTAAGTTGTATAGAATAGATTCCGTCCGTTGTTGTTCTTTGTAATTGGTGTCGATTGGGATATAAAAGTTGCAATCGTTTTTCAATTAATTCATTGCCGACACCGCCCGCTTCCTTGGAAGTTTTAAGGGTTGGGTTATATTTGTTTTTGCACTGGAAAATTATTTTTTCTTGCGCGACTAAAAGGTGAATTTCAATCGTATTAAAATGTTTTTTAGAAACCACATGTTTAAAGGCGTTTTCAATAAACGGAACAAATAACATTGCCGGAATCTGATGTTTAAAATGTAAGCCTTCAACGGTATACTTCACAAAATCAGGATTGGTGGTTCTTATTTTTTGGAGGTCGATGTATTGCTGAATATATTCGACTTCTTTGGTCAGTGGAATTTTATCGACCTTCGGTTCGTACAGCATAAACCGTAATATTTTAGAAAGTTTATCTAAATATTTGGAAGCGACGTTCACATCTTTGAGCATCATCCCATCAATATTATTGATGGTGTTAAATAGAAAGTGAGGATCAAGTTTTGATTTAATCAATTCTAATTCCATGGTATGTGTCTGTTGTTGTAGCGCTTCTTTTATCTTCAAATCATCATACCAAGAAATAAATCCTTTTAAAATAAATCCAATGATGCCATTGATAATTCCAATAATTGCAATTAAAAGGATTTCGCTAAGAAAAGATTGGTAGCCATCCTTAAACATGAAGTCTTTCCCAAAAATCAAGGTTATCCCAACTGTACTAGCCATCGCAATCAAAACAATTCCTCCTAAACTATAGCTAGCTAAGCTTAATAGCTTACGCGCTTGCAGGTATTTTTTAAATAGAAAGCAATAAGAAAAATAAAATCCTAGGATCGAGGGCAACAACACAAAGCAGGAACCAATCCCTAAAAAATACAAAAAATGTTGAGCCGTAAAATGACCGACTTCCGCAACAAAAAATGCGATTAGTAGCATCGCCAAATAAAAGCTCCAATAACCAAAATGAAATAATAAGATAATTTGCTTTTTCATTACTCCAAAGATAGGCATTTTGGAAAAAGCTTGAAAGTCTAATTGGTGAAACGGGAGAAAGATACTTTGTAATTGAGATTTTGTGGGGGGAACTCCAGTCTGCCGGTATTGTACAACCTATTTCTAGTAGCTCGGATTGTCTTCTAATGCTCCAGCTGATTGTAGGATCAAGGAAATTATAATGTTCCACTTTAGGTATTAATAAAGCTTTTTTTAAGAAAATCGATCGCAATGCCTACTGAATGTAAGCACTTATCAATCTTCCGTTCCAAAAAGGTTTACTAAAATTATGGGATAGTTAGTCATTACTTCTCGCTTGTTTTTTCTTGAAAGGTCTTGGTAAAGCGCGCCAAATTTTTGAAGCGCTTCCTCATTCCATTGATCGACGTAATTCTTTTTACAAGCAGTATATAGTTTGAGGTAGGATTCGAATTTGCTTTGGGAATCAATTTTTAAAATTGTAAAGAAACGATTGGGTTGGACGCAAGTCGTATATTCTTGTTGTAGACGATCGGCAATGGTGGCGAGTGGCATTTCCTTTCCTTCCCAATAAAATTTATCCTGTTCTACGTGGACGTAGGTGTAGCAATCGGTTAACTTATCTCCTTTCATGCAATCAAAATAGCTTTTAAAGTTTTTAGATTGGCGATTGAAAATGTAGCTCGTAAAGTCTCCTTCCTTCTCACAGCATAAACAGATTGATTCCTCAATGCCAGGCGGTCGCGGTGGTGCTTGAGGAATTCGTTTAGACGGATGCATTTTATGACTAGCTCGAAATCTTGCTTTTAATTTTTGGTGTTTCGCATTCAGGTACGAAACACCTAAGTAATTACCAATTCTCAACGAATCTCTCAACTCTAGGAAATCTTGTATTCCTGCATTTTTGTCTATTCCTAAATGGATTGCAATGGAATTTCTCTTCCTCTCGGGATAACTCAACTGGATTTTTTCTAGCGTCGGTAGAAGTGCTGATTTTGAAATATTTTCTCCATTGATCTGCCAAGAAGCTAGCTGGTTAGCATCAAGGAGTAGTTCGATCGTTACGTTGAAAAAAAACGTATCCGTTTTTTTGATCGTCCCTTCTGTAAAATCGAAATTAGTTTTAGAATAATTATTGGAATTGTTTTTAAGATTAGTATCCTTTTTGCTATTACATGAACTGAAAACCCACAAAAAGAGGATGGCTAGTTTAAGTAGTTTTAGCATATCTCATTTCGATTTTTTTTGACATCAATAGTAATTCGCTTTTGTAAATATATTTTGGGACCAGCTTTTCGGAACAGCACTACTCTACCGCTGCTTCTTTTTTGATCGCTTCAAATTTTTTCACCTCAATTCTCCCTTTCGTCGGAATCATATTCTTCCATACCCAGTTGTAATGTTCAATCACTTTTTCCGCAGTTAAATGCGGTCTTTCTCCGGTCGTATGTCCGTTCGCAACAACCGTGATATTGTAGTCTTTGGTCAAGGCTGATTGTATCGTAGATTCGACGCAGAAATCGGTGGCACAGCCAGTGATGAATACTTCATTGATCTTGAGAGCGATCAGTTTTGCTTGCAGTTGAGAATTGTAAAAAATATCATTTGCATATTTGTCAATTCGGAGGTCGGTTTGTTTTACGACTAGTGCGTCCAAGTTTTCCCATTCGGGCGTGTGCTTCTCAAATTCTCCAGTTCCTGTCCCATCGTGTTGAATATAAATTACGGGGAATTGCTGCGCTCTAAAAATTGCAGCGAGTGCATTGATTCGGTTAACAACTCCTTCGGTGTCAAAGCGAGGTGTTTTCGGAGTAAAAGAACCTTTTTGCATATCGATGATTAAAAGCGCTTTGTTGTTTTTCATGTATTGGAGTAAGTTAAATGGCTTCGATTATTGTTGTGCTTAACTGTTCAGCAAATTGTTGTTCTTGATAAACTTGGTGCGCTTTGTTTGCTAAAATTTCACGATTGATTTCGTGTTGATTAAACCAGCTTTCTTCCGGCTTAAAGGCATCCTGTGCTCCAAAATAAAGCATAACTTTTCCTTTCGGCTTAGCCGTTTCTTTTCTCAATCTGGTGGAAGAAACACAAACTAAGGAATGAAGCATATTCGTTCTCATTCCAAATTTCCAAGCGATTGCTCCGCCAACACTAAAGGCTAAAACATTGATTGGCTTTCTTTCTACTTCGATCAAGTTTTCAACTGCTTTTTCAATTCCACCGTTTACAAATTGTCGATGAAGATTTTCCTCCGTGTAGTCTGTTTTGTCAACACCGCCCAGTTCACAACTATCGTAATAGTTTACTTCAAAAATGGCTTCCAAAACTTGAGTATAAAAAGCGAGCCAATCAGCTTTTTCTCTTCCCCATAAGTCTGAAATAATAACTAATCTTTTTTTTGTCATAATCTTTTTTCAAGGTAGCTTAATTTCTTAGCGTAATATAACTTCAAATACCCAAGTAATTACAAACTCACTTTTTATCCGTTTTTTCTTTCCGTAAAATTTTTTCCATTTTTCTACCTCTGGCTAATTCCTCTACCAACTTATCCAAATACCTTACTTGCTGTGTTAATTGATTATCGATCTCTTCAATTCGGTAACCACAGATTACGCCTTTGATGAGGTGAGCGTTTGGATGCAACGTTGCTGCTTGAAAGAATTCTTCAAAAGTAACGGCTTCTTCAATCAAAGCTTGAATTTTCGATTCTTCAAAACCGGTTAGCCAAGTGATGACTTGGTGCAATTCTTCTTTGGTTCTTCCCTTTTTCTCCACTTTAGTCACGTAATGTGGATAGACAGAAGAAAATTTCATTTTGGCAACTCGTTCGTTGTGTTTAGGGGTAACTTTCATCTTGGTTTATTTTTAATTAGGAAATGGCGTTAATATTTTATGGATCGCAGATTAGCGCTTTTGAGATTCGTACTAAAAATCACTATTTCTTTTCCTTCTAACTCAATCTCTTTTTGCTCGACGGTACGTTGTAAGGCTGCTGTAAATGTTTCTAAAATATATTTCAACTCTTGCTCGGATAAGATTTTATTGGCATCTAAAATTATTTTTCCATAAGCCCAATTCATTTTATTGCAAACGCTAGACAGCGAAGTTAACTTTTTCAAGATTAAGTCGGATACTTTTTCAATTTCTAAATTTCCAGCGTTAGCTTTTCGCCACAATTTGACCTCGATTACCTTTTCCTTTTTTCCCATTTCAACTTCACAGCTAATATTTAAAGTGGGAAGTATTTCTTGCGTTTTATTGGAAGTCTCACGTATTCCTTGCGGATAATAAACCACAGCATATTCATCAATCTTAAATCCTTCCGGTGGCATTAAACTAAGTTCAAGAATTGAGTCGTACCGTTTCGGCGTAGTGAAAATAAAACTAGAAGCATCCGCGGAAGCAATAGGAAACCATTTGTATCCACTATCATTGCGCTTACAAATATCATTCAGGAAGTTGAGGAAATTGATCAAATTTTCTGCATCATAACTAATCCAAATAAATTCAAGTTTCTCCGCTTGTTGCGTAACGACTACCCGCCATTGTACCTCACAAGAATTCATTAATTCCGCAAAACGATTTGGATCAATTTGATCTTTTGCTTCCTCCGATTCAAATTGAATGGAGCGTTCTAGTGCTTTCGTTTGTCGATGGTGAAATTCGGTATAGAGGTGGTAACTGACCGCTAGATTTTTGAAAGACAAGTCGATTGCTCGTTTGAGGTTATTCTCCATGCCTTCGTAAAAATAATCGAAGGAGAAGTTTAAATCTGAAAAAAGATATTCGGCAAAATTTAATTGATTGGCAAATAGTTGCTTGATTAGCGACACCGGTTCTGTCGCATTTTTCTTTTTAATGCGGACGATTATTTCTTCGTACAAATCGTTATCTCTCAAAAGAGAAATATAATGATCGGCTCCTTTTTCGAGCAATTGGGTAAAATCTGTTTTATTTTTCAATTTGTTACTTTTGAAGTACCTACGAAATTCTTGTTACAATAATCAAGTTATTATTTATGGCCTCTTCCAACAAGGCTGATAATTCATCAAACACTCCTTCTTCTCCATAATCAGTCAACGCTTTTGCAGGGTTTACAAATTCATTTATCGTTTTAGGATCAAACGCAGTGATGATATCTATTTCTTCTTCGGTTCTTATGCCTATTTCCATTTCTGTGTCAACTGCAACTAAGTAAAATAAAAATTTGCTCTTATTGGGTTGATGATATACTTCTCCCCATTTGTTGGCATCATCTTGTAAGTTTTGAAAAATATCGACATTTAAAAAGCACTCGTTTTTCCATGCTATTTTCTCTAGTGGAATTTCATAAAGTCCAAATATCTTGTTCTCTGAAATTACATTTTGCTTTTCTATTTGTGAAAACGTTATTACTACTGACATCTTTTTTAGTTTTGCCTTTTATTATTTCAAAATAATTTTCCTGCCATACTGCTCTTTTTCGGTATTATATTTCACAAAATAAATTCCCTTTGGAAAGTTCGTTAGGTCAATTTCAGTTGTCGTTTGTTGCTGAAATATTTTTTCGCCAAGCTTATTGTAAACAATAACTTCAAACTCTTCTAATTCCGTGTTGCCATCAATCGTAATTTGAAATTTGCCAAAGCTAGGGTTCGGGTAAATGCTAAAATTATGCTTATGGGGATTTATGTTTTCTACACTGACAATTTCAGTTGCTTTTAAAATGGTTCCCATCAGACCACAGGTATATACAGCGTTAAGACTTGGAATCGCTAAGCCAAATTGTCGATTCGAATTTGACGGTTGAACGGACCAGTTTGTACCAGCATCGGTCGTTTTTAAAATAGTACTTGTTTTTAAAATAAGATCTCCTCCAGCAATATATCCTAAATTGGAATTTGGAAATTTGATATTCCCAAAAAAGTTATTCTCAAAAAATTGTGATTCCCAAGTTGCTCCTGCATCCGTAGTTCTCATAACTACTCCTGTGTTTGTTGGAATATTGCCGCCGACAATATATCCATGATTTGCGTCTGTAAAATGGACATCTAATAATTGCATGGAATTTCCACCTTCTAAGGCGGTCCAAGTATTGCCTGCATCAATCGTTTTGAGGATGGTTCCGGAATAGCCTACGATGTAACCGGTGTTTTCATCGGTGAAATGATTACCATATAGAAAGGTTGAAGAACCTGTAGACTGGCTTGTCCAAGAAGTACCTCCGTTTGAAGATTTCAGCATCACACCACTATAGCCGGATACATAGATATCCTCTCCTATGAATGAAATTTTCGTTAAATCAGTGTTGATATTTGTTAGCAACTGTACCCAAGTATTGCCTGCATCCGTAGTTTTCAAAATAACACCACCCCGACCTACAATAAACCCTGTATTTGAATCTGTAAACACAACTTCTGATAAGTCCTCGAAAACAACTGGCGTCTGGTACATCCAAGTCATTCCACCATTAATCGTCTTTAATATTGTTCCTTCTTCTCCAACTGCAAATCCTGTATCATCATCAAAAAAATGCATTGAGGCTAAGACATTATTTGTTCCACTAGTTAAAGGAGAAAATGGTTGTGCATTTGCGGAAAAGCAAAATAATAAACTGATTAAAATGGTAGTTGCTTTTTTCATGATTTTTTGTTTTTTGTAATTGGTATGAATGATATCGTTGGTATTTTAACCTTAGTCCATTCTTTAACAGGGTTGAATTTGAGGTAGGGATAATAATAGAAACCTAGTGCACAATGTACTAAGATAAGTTTAAAGTAATTCTCATTACACATAAATTTAATTCTATATCGTCGTATGGAAGTCCAATTAAACGAGTATGTTAAGTATTCCAGTCCGTGCACTAAGGTCGTTTCAGTCTACTAGAAATACCCGTTAGGATTTATTCCTAGCAGATTACCAAAACCATAATTGTTTATAGGCAAAAAAAAAGTAGTTTGGATTTCGTGAATGTTATTTTTTTCTATTTTCTTTGCCAGTGAACTTCTAGCTATTCGTTGGTGAATGCCTCTCCCCGACCGCCGAACTTGTGGTGATCTTTCCAGCGATCTGATCTAAAATAATCCACTAAGTCGCGCGCCAAGATATTACGAACACGTATTTTTTCTTCTAAAGAAAGCACACCGGAGTTAACATCTCTTTCCAATGTTGTTAGTCGTCGGGAAAACAAAGCGTTATTGTCCGGTGAAGTTATCACGGCAATGGCTTCTTCTAAATCATCTGTTT
>JBGCFY010000243.1:0-15784 GCA_045110315.1 Saprospiraceae bacterium | reverse complement strand
CACTCTTTGCCTTCCTGACGCTCTTCCGATCTACGGTAATAGCACGACGTTCCATTTACAAAATGGTTCCGCGGGCGCTGGAAATGTCATCGTCACCATTACTGATGATAACGATCCTACTTGCAATTTCACCATCAACATTACTGACCCAGGAAGTTGTTCTAATCAATGTAACTTGACCAGCTCCGGTTTAACAAATATAGATTGCAATGACAATACAACCACAAATGATGATACAGATGACTTTGTGAGTTTTGGGTTAAACCCAACTGGAACTTTATTAGCCGGTTCTTATACGATCAGTGTCAATACCGGAAGCGTCACACCGACCAACGCCAATTACGGAAGTAGCACTACTTTCCAATTACAGAATGGCTCGGCAGGGGCAGGAAACGTTATTTTAACAATCACAGATGATAATGATCCGAGTTGCACTTTCGTTGTAAATCTTACCGATCCAGGAAGTTGCTCTAATGAATGTCCCGTTACCGCAGATGCCGGACCAGATGGAAGCATCGATTGTTTAAATCCAACGGCAACTTTGATCGGAACAAGTTCTGCGCCCAATGTAAGCTTTACTTGGACCGGACCAGGTATTACCGCGGGGAATCAAAACCTTCCGAGCCCAACGGTAAGTCTTGCGGGAGTATATACTTTAGTCGTTACCGACAACGATAATAATTGTGATTCTCCCGCCGCTACCGTTACCGTTTTTGATAATACAACAGCACCGACTGCTACTGTTATTTTCAACGGGGCGTTAGATTGTAATACGGTTAGTATTCTACTCGATGGTTCGCTCTCTTCCAATGGAGCAAACATTACTTACCAATGGTCTTACAACGATAATAATATTATGGGCGCTACGACGAATCAACTCGACGCAACAACCGATGGTCAATATATTTTATTCGTTACAAATACAGTAACCGGATGTCTTGCGAGTGATACCGCTATCGTTAGTTTAGATAATAGTTTCCCATTGGCTAGTATTGTTGATCCTGACAATTTAGACTGTACGACTCCAACGATTATGCTGGATGCGAGTGCTTCTAGCAGTGGTACCGATATTCAGTATAACTGGTCTACGCTAGATGGAAATATCAATTCGGGAGGTAATACAACAATGGCGACGATTAATCAGCCCGGTGAATATGTTTTTGAAGTCATTAATCTTACCAACGGTTGTGCCGATACCGATACCGTAATCGTCACCGCAGATTTTGCGACACCAATCGCTGCCGCTGGAGTCGATGGTATTTTGGGCTGCAACCTAACGAGTATTACACTGGGGGGAGGCACTACCAGTACGGGATCTAATTTTAGCTATAGCTGGACGGGCAATGTTTCTAACGCTACTAGTTTGACACCAACAACGGAAGAAGCCGGTACTTATATTTTGACGGTAACCAATACCATTAATGGTTGTACCGCAACTGATGCTGTCACCATCAGTCTAGATCCAACTGCGCCTTCCGATTTCTTATATAGTAGTGCTGATCCACTTTGCTTTGGAGACAACAATGCGATGATAAGCATTGATTCTGTTGTTGGTGGCGTCGGACCTTATTTATATACTATTGATAATGACATTTTTACGAGTGATAGTAGTTTTACAAATCTAGCGGCAGGTGCTTATACAATTGCGGTACAAGACGCCAATGGTTGTGAAATTTCCACGCAAGTGATCCTCAATACGCCAAATCCAATTGTAATTGATCTAGGACCAGACCTGACTTTACAATTAGGCGATAGCGTAGCACTTAATCCGCAACTCAGCATCTTACCGAATCAGGTAGATACTATTATTTGGAACACGCAAACGCCGCTTAGTCAGTGCGATCCAGGTGAAATATGTTTTGAACCTTGGGTCACACCTACCGAAACGACGACGATAGAAGCCATTCTGGTCGATACGAATGGTTGTGTCGCGGCAGATCAAATGCTTATTTTTATAGAGAAAGAAGCTTTGATTTATATTCCGTCGGCATTTTCTCCGAATGATGATGGCGCAAACGATCTTTTCATGATTTATGGTGGTCGCGGCGTCGAACAAATCAATACTTTCCGAGTGTATGATCGTTGGGGTGCCTTACTCTTTGAGCAAGAAAATTTCCAACCTAATAATCCTAAACATGGATGGGATGGATTTTTTAAGAACAAAAAGCTTAATCCAGCTGTTTTTGTATATTATGCCGAGGTGAAGTTCACGGATGGTCAAACCACCATTTTTAAAGGAGATGTTACGCTGTTTAGATAAATACTCTTATTTTCAGGAGACTTATCTAAACAGTTTCTAAATATAAATGGGTGATTTGACTAGTTCGAATCACCCATTTTATGTGACGTTACTGGAAACAACTTTTAAATCACTTTTGAAACTCATATGCTCAAGATAGCTTATTCTCCTATTTACAAATATCAATTGCCGGAAGGTCACCGCTTTCCGATGTTGAAGTACGAACTCTTGCCCGAGCAATTGCTATATGAAGGAACGATTACCGAAGCGAATCTTTTTCAACCTAAAGCGTTAACGGAAACTACGATTCTGCAAACACACGATGCGAACTATTGGCACAAACTCAAAACCCTCAGTTTGACTAAAAAGGAGATTCGTAAAATCGGTTTTCCTCTTTCGGCGAATCTGGTAGAGCGAGGAACTTACATTGCTGGGGGAACGATTGAATGTGCACTGTACGCACAACAATATGGCGTGGCGATGAATATTGCGGGTGGCACACACCATTCTTTTACCGACCGAGGAGAAGGCTTTTGTTTATTAAATGATATCGGCATTGCGGCTACTTATTTGTTACAAAATCAATTAGCTAAAAAAATTCTCGTCATTGACTTAGACGTTCACCAAGGAAATGGAACAGCACAAATTTTTCAAAAGGAGCCGCGCGTTTTCACCTTTAGTATGCACGGCGAAAAAAACTATCCCACGCAAAAAGAAAAATCCGATTTGGACATCGGTATGCCCGATAAAACAGAAGATGCCGCTTATCTAAAAATCCTTACCGCTACTTTGGATCGCCTCTTCGATATGATAAGACCTGATTTTATTTTTTACCTTTCTGGTGTTGATGTGCTCGCTTCTGACAAATTGGGGCGCTTGAGTATGAGTTTGGCAGGTTGTAAAACGCGGGATAAGATGGTCTTAACGCGTTGCCACCAAGCTGAAATTCCGGTGGCTGTTAGCATGGGCGGTGGCTATTCAGAAAAAATTGCTACCATTGTGGAAGCACACGCAAATACTTTTCGACTGGCGCAAGATATTTTTTATTAAATACTTCCTATTTAGAAATAGTACGCAAAAAAGTTATACTTTTACAGTAAAGTTGTTTAAAAACTCCCGTAAATAAATTATAAAACTCCATTGAGTCAAGAAAACTACTATCCAGTTTCTAGTTCTAAATTGTACGCACAAGTGCTTCTACCCGTTGCACTTGGAAAACCGTATACCTACTTTGTTCCCGAAGAACTCGTTAGTCAAGTAAAGTTTGGTGTCCGAGTAGAAGTACAATTTGGAAAGAGTAAATTATACGCAGGTATTGTGGTCGGTCTAGAAGAAGGTAGTGAAGCTTCGCTTAAGACGAAGAATGTGCTGACCGTACTCGACGAGCAAGCCATCATTGAACCACAGCAATACGAATTTTGGAAGTGGATGGCGAGCTATTATTGTTGCACCCTCGGAGAAGTTATGCACGCTGCACTCCCCGCAGGATTGAAGTTATCGAGTGAAACGCGAATCATTTTAAGCCCAATCTTTGACGATAATTATCAAGGCTTAGACGATAAAGAATTTATGGTTACAGAAGCATTAAGTATCCAAAATGAATTAACGGTCGATGAAATTCGTAAAATTTTAGATAAAAAAACAGTCTATCCCTTACTCAATAAACTATTAGATAAAAAAATTATTTACCTCAAAGAGGAATTAAAATCTCAATATAAGCCCAAGGAAGTTGATTGCATCCGCTTGCAAGAACCTTACGAAACACAACCGTATTTATTGGAAGATGCATTTGCTCTTTTGAGTCGATCTAATCGCCAAGTAGAAGCTTTAATGGCTTTTATTCAGTTGTCCAAAAAACAGGATGTTATTCGTAAAAAAGACATTTATGATATTGCAAATGTAGATAGTACCGTCGTAAAAGCAATTGTAAAAAAAGGGATTTTTGAAATTTATAAAAAGACAATCAGCCGCATTGGTGGCTACGAAGAAGATTTGCTAGCTTCCTCGGAATTGGTTCCACAGCAAGTCAATGCTTTGGCAGAAATCAAAACGGTTTTTAGTGAAAAAAATGTTTGCTTACTGCACGGAGTTACCGGTAGTGGAAAAACGCGGGTTTACATGGAGCTGATTCGAGAAGCAATGGATCGCGGGGAACAAGTTTTATATTTACTCCCCGAAATCGCGCTAACGACACAGATCATTATTCGCTTACAAAAAATATTTGGGGAAGAAATTGCAGTTTACCATTCACGACTCAACAACCACGAACGGGTAGAAGTGTGGCGCATTGCACAAGCTGGAAAACCGATTATCCTCGGTGCACGTTCTAGTCTGTTTTTGCCTTTTAAAAATTTAAAACTTATCATCGTAGATGAGTCGCACGATACTTCTTTCAAACAAAATAATCCTGCACCTCGCTATAGTGGTAGAGATGCGGCGATCTATTTAGCACATCTTTTTGAAGCCAAGGTATTACTTGGCACGGCAACACCTTCCATTGAGTCCTATCATAATGCTAAAAATAATAAATACGGTCTAGTGGAAATGCCAGAGCGATTTGGTGGTGTGAAACTTCCGGAAGTTGTCATTGTGGATGTTCGGCAGGAATTGAGAACACAAAAGATGAAATCGCACTTTACTTCAGTTTTATTGGCAAGTTTAGAAGAGACTTTGGCAAACGGAGAACAGGCGATTCTATTTCAAAATCGGCGAGGTTATTCTCCTACGTTGCGCTGTGTTTCTTGTGGATGGAATTCGGGATGTATTCACTGCGATGTCAGTTTAACTTACCATAAATTTTCAAATAATCTACGTTGTCATTACTGTGGATACCAAAATAAAATCCCTACAACTTGCCCAGATTGTGGCGACACGCAGCTTAGTTTAAAAGGATTTGGAACAGAAAAAATTGAAGATGATTTAAAAATATTCTTGCCGGATGCGAAGATTGGTCGAATGGACTTTGATACCGTTCGTTCTAAAAATGCCCACGCCAAGATTATCAATGATTTCGAAGAGAAACGTTTAGATATTTTGGTTGGTACGCAAATGATTACCAAAGGATTAGACTTTGACAACGTTGGGATTGTAGGCGTTTTGAGTGCCGATCATTTATTTCAATTCCCAGATTTTCGGGCGAGCGAACGTGCCTTTCAATTGATTACGCAAGTCAGTGGCCGAGCGGGAAGAAAGCATAAACAAGGAAAGGTAATTATCCAAGCCTTCAATATGGATCATCCCGTTTTGAAGGAAGTTTATCATAATGATTTCACTAGTTTCTTTGCGAGAGAATTGCAAGAACGCAACGAATATCTTTACCCGCCTTTCTTTCGTTTGATTCGAATTAGTTTGAAACACAAGAAACCGCAAATCCTCAACGAAGCTGCTAAAGTTTTCACCAAAGTTTTAAAAGATCAATTAGGTAAACGTGTCATTGGTCCAGCAATTCCCAGTGTGCCTCGGGTAAGGAATCTTTTTATTCTAGACATTATGATCAAACTAGAGCGAGTCGGTAAGCAGATTTATTTGGCAAAACAAACCATTGCTGCCGCAAAATATAAAATGCATCAAGAGAAAGGGTTTTCTACCATACGAGTCAATGTGGACGTTGATCCTTATTAGTGAAGAAGCATTATTTTTTTGTTTTTTCTAATGGAAGTTGCTTTAGCTAAGTAAATTCTTGGACAAGATTAAGGTGTCACTCAACGGATAGTACCATATGGTAATAATGAGTAAGGAATCTGCTTTATGTAAAGGTCGTAAATGATTAATGTATTGTTTGAAAGCTTCCTTATATTGCTACCTCAAATTTTATAGCCTACATTTAACGGTATTACTTTCTGCCTCCTACCCTGATCCAGTTTTGAAGGCTCTCATTTTCAACTTACTCCTTCCTGCTAATCGCAATTTTATTTTTTTTAGTAAAACAAGTTCTCAAAAAAGCTTTGTGTCAATTTGACGCAATCAAAAAAAATATTATCTTTAGTTATAGAAGTTATTTTAAATAGATCTTAATACCTACGGTTATCATCATTTAAAAACAACTTCATGGAAGTAACTGCGCGCTTCAACTTCTTTTCTATTCGAAGTTATTTAAAACTCCAAAAATGTTTGCGAAGCAGAGATTTTTGAATTATTAAACAACTCCTTTGTTTCTGCCCTGTAATTGATATACAGAAGTTATTGTTTTATTTCAAAACAACTTCATAATTTTAAATCATCCTACGTACACGATTCCCATTAATGGTGAACCGTGTATCAAAAACCTTTAGACTATGAATCCATTTATAGTAAGGCGAAGCTTGTTCTTTGCCCTGGCACTTTTATTATTTTCGTGCAACGAAGAAAAAATTAGCACCACCGATTTTGAAACGCTCGACGAAGCGGAAGTCGTACAAGTCACCAAGCACGATGGTCGTCCATTTGATTCGGGAGCTCCCGCAGATGGCACTCGCTATTACAATCCTGGCCCGGGCGGTGGCGTTATGATGCAAGGCTTTTACTGGGATGTTCCGGCGGGAGGAACTTGGTGGAACGTGGTAAAATCTAAGGTCAATCAATGGTCAAATGCAGGCATTGAGGCGATTTGGTTGCCCCCTTGTTCAAAAGCTCAAAACGGTCCCTTTTCCATGGGTTACGATCCTACCGATTATTACGATTTTGGAAATTTTAGTCAGAATGGAACCGTAGAAACGCGCTTTGGTTCTAAATCCGAATTACAAAGTTTGATTAATGCGGCGCATGGTCAGAATATGAAAGTCTATGCCGATATTGTTTTAAACCATAATAGTGGCGGTGCTTTAGAAGCGAATCAATATACTGGAACCAATACTTACACCGATTACCGAGGTGTTGCTTCGGGAAAATTCAAACGTACGCAACACGATTTTCATCCCAACTCTTACAAAAATAGTGATTTAGGTATTTTTGGTGGATTTCCCGATTTGAGTCATAGCGTACCTTACGTACAAGATTGGCTTTGGAACAGAAATAATTCTGTTGGTAAATATTACAAAAATACTTTAGGTTTTGATGGCTGGCGATTTGATTATGTGAAAGGTTTTGAACCTTGGGTGATTAGTACTTGGAACAACAAGATTGGTGGATTCTCAGTAGGTGAATTATGGGACAGCGACGTCAATTATTTGGAATGGTGGGCAAATAATGCCAACAGTACCGTTTTTGATTTTGCTTGTTACTATAAGATGAATGATGCTTTTGATGGCAACAATTTAAATAAACTCAACGACGATATGATGTGGAAACGAAATCCGTACAAAGCGGTAACTTTCGTTGCCAATCATGATACGGATGAAATTTGGAATAAGTTGTTAGCCTACGCTTACATCCTGACACACGAAGGATACCCAACCATTTTCTATCAAGATTACGAAGCGTGGTTGTCGAAAGCGAAACTCAACAATTTAATTTGGATTCACAATAATAAAGCCACTGGAAATACTTCGATTTTGTACACCGACAATGATGAATACGTCGCGCGTCGAAATGGTTATAATGGTAATCCGGGCTTGGTTGTTTACATCAATAATTCAAATAGTTGGAAAGAACGTTGGGTGCCAACCAATTGGAATAATACGACGATCAAAGATTACACGGGACATTCCGGCTGGTATCCAAATACACAGGGTAACGGTTGGGTTAAAATTCAATGCCCGCCGAAAAGCTATTCGGTTTGGTCACCGCAATAGAATGCTTGGTAAGAAAATACGTTTTATCAAAATGAAAATAGAAAAGCCCGTCGCTGCGATGGGCTTTTTTATTTTGAGTGTAGCAATACTTCAGCTCAAACAGTTTTTTTTTTGCAACACTCTTCAAATCTTATACAGAAGCTATTTTAAAATAAACAGCGGAGAAATAAGCAAAATAATTGCAGCAAATATTTAAAAAAACAACTATATTTAAACTCTGCATCAAGCAAATAGCATTCAAAGTCGTTTTAGAAAACGAGCGTAAAGTTTAAACAAAATGAAAAATATTTTTGACCTAGAAGTCACCAACGAAGTAATTGACCGAATTAATCAATTGCATCCCGAAAGTTCGCGTGTTTGGGGAAGCATGAGCGCTGCGCAAATGTTGGCGCACTGCAATGTTACTTATGAGATGTTGTACGAAAAAAAACATCCCAAACCAGGCGCGGTTCAAAAATTTTTCCTAAAGCTATTCGTAAAATCAACGGTCGTAAATGATAAGCCTTACAAAAAAAATGGTCGAACGGCGCCACAATTTCTAGTATCGGACGACAAAGACTTTGCCGCGGAAAAAACGCGTTTGATTAATTATATCAAACGAACGCAAGAGTTTGGAGACTCTCATTTTGACCATCGAGAATCTCATTCTTTTGGTAAATTGACGAAGAAGGAATGGAGCAATATGTTTTATAAACACTTAGACCATCATTTAAGTCAGTTTGGTGCTTAGGAAGTTTTTACTTTTTCTTGCTGAGCTAAATTGCTTTGCGCATGCTGTAGTGCTTTTTGGGCTTGTACTAAGTGGCGTTGATTGTGGTAAATCACTACCCGAAATGTATCGCCTAAACGAAGTTGAATCCACTTGGTGAGACTAATTGCCGTTTTTGTTTTGGTCAAACTGATGCGACGAGCGGAATGAAGCAAGTCCAACATTTCTTTTTGCTGTTCAACGAATTTAGAAAGTATCGACTTATCTAATTTACTACCTACAGGATTCATGCTGGCAAAGGTTTTCATCTTATTCAACTTTGCTTTGGGCAACATTGAATTGGAAAAATAATTCCCTAACCAACCACTTTTAAAAACTTGCTCTTCCACATGAACTGGCGCATTCTGAATACGCTGTTTGATCTCTGGTAAGTAAAAATCTCCGTAATAATTAAGGTGCGCTATGCATTCTAAAACACTCCAAGCTGTAGCGTCCACTTTTTGGTTTAGCACACTTTCTTCCAAGGCCAATAACGGCATTGTATCATTTAAAACTTGTTTTGTGCGTTGAATTAAATCTTCGATTAAAACTGCATTGGTACTTTTCATCCCGTATAGATTTTGAATGGTGAAGGTGATTAATATTTTGCGAATAGCTTGATTCGCTTCTCCTTACAAAGTTCAAAAAAAAAAAAATCTTAAAACTTGATCGAAATCAAGATTTTTTCAAACGAGATAAAGTTTCGGGCGTCATTCTCAGGTAAGAGGCGATATATTTGTTGGGTACTTCTTGAAATAGTTGAGGACTACGTTCCAAAACGCGACGATAGCGTGTAGCGGGAGAACTCGTTAGTAAGTCTTTCTCCCGTTCCATTTGCTGATAAATCAATTGCTCCAAAATCTTTTGCCAAAGTACTAAATGACTGGGGTCCTGCGCTAGAAATTCCATAAACCTTGCTTTCGTGGTCACTCGCAGCGTACACTTTTTTAAGACCTGAATGTAAAGTTCAGAAGCCTGTTCCGAGATAAAAGAATCAAGTGCTGCGATAAAATTGTGGGTATAGCCTAATCGCAAGGTTTGATCTTCATATTCATCTTCAAAGAAAATACGGACACTTCCACTGAGAATAAAGTACAGGTTCGTATCGATACTTCCTTTCACTTTCAAAAACTGATTCCGCGCTAAGCAAATTTCTTTTTGCCAAACTTGAGCAGCATCCAATTTCATTTTTAAAGCTTCAATGATATTCATATCCTTAAATTTCTGACTCGAACTAAAAAGTATACCTTCGTTACTTAAACACACAAAAAAAGGATAAATCACTATTCACAAAAACCTTACGTTATTAGAAACTAGAACTTAGCGAAGTTGTTTTGCTTTCTCCATTTTTTTTTGCTTCTTTGAATGGTTCGGACTTAACATCGCCAGTACTTTCGCAGCTACCAAATTATTTTCGCGCATGAAATTTACCACACATTTACTTCAGGCTAGCCTGTTTCTATTTCTATTTTGTCACTGTTCCAATACCAAAAAAATGAGTTACACCTACACTGATGGTAACAATAATAGCTACCGTATTCATAGCCAGCAACTCCGCTATTCTCCCATGACAAAAGCCCTAAGTTCTAGCGGAGATTACAGCGGAGGCACCCCACAAACTATTGATTTGACGAAGGAACAAGTTCAAGAAATCGAAAGTTTGATTACCGCAGCATTTGATAAAAAAAGTATTCACATCCGTCAGCGGAATATGGGTTCTGCTTCCATTAGCAGGTTTGTGGATAAGAACGCAGAGCGAGTTATGATTCGTGCTTTTTGTGCAGAACAACGCGCGATTGATAGCTATTTAAAAAAGCTGCTAAAATAAAAATTAGCGCAAAAATTTAATACAACGCAACTGCCAACTTGAATATTTCGTCTAAGGTTTTCAAGGGTAAATCCGCTTCGGCGTTGAGTGTCATAATTTTCATTTTGTTGCGCTTCCCTAAATCCAATTCAGGATGTTCGATCTCAATTCCTTTATAAATTCCAAGGTAAGGTGCGTAAGTTTTTTTATCGATCCAGAGATAACAAAATAATTTTCCTTTGAACTTAAACATCGGCATACCGTGGGTCCAAGTTTCCGTCATTTCGTTGTCGTATTGTAAAATATAATCGCGCATCGCTAGCAAACAAGCTTGCGCAGGTTCTTCCTTTGAAAGATAAAAAGCTTGTAATTCGTTGATCATAATTTTTGAGTTTAAGTTAGCGTAATTCGCAGAAACTGAACTTACGTTAGATCTGCGAACTACTTCAATACTAAATTCATTAAAAGAAACTATCGCACGCCAACAAAAATATCAACGACCGCATTCGCAGGATTTTGGGCTTTTTCACTGTATACCTCAAAATCTGAGCGAAAAGTCCGATCTAAATCAGTCTCCCAAATTTCTACCCATTTCTTCCAAACCGCACCTTCCATTAAATTACCTTCTGCCGTGTAAGGGAAATACGTTCCTGCTTCGATAACCAAACTTTCCATCTCCGCTGGAAGCTCCGCGACTTGGTCTACTTTACAACCCAAAAAAGTAGTGTACGGTAGCGTATGATCTCCTTCGTACTTCGTGTAAACACAGTAAATGTCGTTGCTCAATTTGTTTGGAATTTTATCTACAGACTGGTTCATCATAAATTTTTCCCAAAGGGCAGGAATATCTTTAGCAGATTGCTGATTAGCGTTTGTCGTTCGAATCGTCATGCCAATTAATTGGAAACTAGGAATGGTAACTTTATTCATCTTGTTAATTTTTTAGTATGATTTTAAGTAATTAAGTACCAAGACAAAAATTTTTCACCGTTAAATTGTCTTAGTACTTATTCAATAACAAGTACAAAGTTAAAGCGAGGAGTGACAGCGGTATGTCAAGGGTCATTTTTATAATTTACTTTTTTTAATTTTATCTTCAAAATATTTCGCGAGATCGAAGTTTTGCTCCGTAAACGAGTCCGTCATAGATTTAATCTTTTGGATTTGATCTAGTCGAAACTCCCGAAAATCATTTTTCAAGCGGCACCAAGCAATTAAAATCCAATTCCCTTGAGTATGATATAAGGCTTTGGCTTCGATGATTCGCTGCGTAACCGCCCGATTATACAAGGCTTCGTATTGAATTTCCAATAAGGTAAAGTTAGTAATTGCCAGTTGCACCGTCGCGAGATAGTCACTCGTAATTTGTCGTTGATAATTTTGAACGAAGAACACGCGTCGTTCCAATAAGTCTATTTTTTCTTTGTTACGATATTGCAATACGGATTTAATTTTGTCAATCGCCGCCCGATGATCTTTGATCAAGGAGCTATCTTTATTCTGCGCGATTAATTGCTCTGCCGTAACCAATGCATTTGCTTCTGCTTCCGTAAACATCACTGGCGGCAACATATATCCTTCCAATAAGCGATAACCTTTCCCTTCTTCCACGTAAATCGGAACACCTGCCATTTCTAAAGCTTTAATATCTCGATAAGCGGTACGGGTACTAATTTCAAATTTATCTGCAATCGCTTGCGCTGTTAAGATTTTTTTGGTTTGAAATAAAATTAGAATAGCCGCTAATCTAGAGAGTCGAGGAATTTCATTTTTTTCTTTCATGATTGAGTATCGAAGAATTTCATATTTAGTGCCTTCTGCACTAGTTTACTGCCGTTGATGCACAAAATAATGCCTTTCGTGTACATTTTTTGGTTTTATAAGCACTTTAGCTTCAATTTTGTATACACAAGTATTGGCTAAGACAACTTATTCAAGTTGTTTTAACCTATTACTGTACTTCTCTTTTTTACTACTTTATAATCTAAATTCATGAAAAAAAATCTACTTTTTACCCTCGTTTTACTTTTTATGACTTACTATAGTCATGCCCAAGGCGGAGAATCTGCCATCAGTATGAGCGGATTATCAGCTTCTGTAAGTGTCCCCGATAATAGTAACGGCAGCTTAGATGTTAACAATGCACATACTATTGAAATGTGGTTCAAGGTAACCAATGCACAGTATGATCAAAAATTATTTAGTAAAATTACTGGAGACCTTGAAAATGGTTATATTCTTGGTATAGAAAATTCTACGGTGAAATATGAAATCTTTGACGAAAATGGAACCAAAACAGAAGTCGTTGCAGGAAATGTTCAAGCTGGACAATGGACACATGTCGCTGCGACCTTCACGAACGGAGATAAAATGAAAGTATACCTCAACGGTGTATTAGTGGGAGAAACGGATAGCGGCACTCCAACCATTAGTTATAATACTGGTGGTCTTAGCATCGGTACCAACTCTTGGGGAACCGGTAATCTATATTTCGAAGGAGAAATTGATGAAGTTCGCTTCTGGCACTCAGCACTAACAGAAGAAACAATTAGCGATTGGATGGTGCGAAGACCTACGAATGATCATCCTGCCATCGGATCACTTCAATTGTATCATAATTACAACGAGAATACCGGACAATCCGTTACAGATAATTCTTCTCAAAGCAACACTGGAACTTTTACTAGTGCGACTTGGACGGCGAGTACCATTCCATTCAAAAACAATCAATACTTTGCTGTTTTCGGTCCCGTTCTTAACGGTGTTTGGTTAGGGAAAGAGACTAGCGATGCTTCAGATTTAGTAACAATGAATGGCGTTGGATTAACAGCTGGTCAATCTGCCATTATTGAAAGTAATACCCAAACAAACGTCGGTTCATTCTGTGGAATTAATTCTCCTAGTGGGATTGATAATAATGCTTGTTTGGTTTGGCACATTACTCAGCAAGGAAGTCCGCAGTTATCATTTACCTTGGATTTATCAGATTATGATCTTAGTAATTATGAATCAGCAGTCTTGTTACAATCTTCCAATGTTCAAGATTTCACAACGGCTACCGTTATTCAAGGAACGCTTACGGGAAGTACCTTAGAAATTCCAGCATTTACGCTTTCATCAGATAATTTTTTCTCTTTAGGCTTTATCAGTCCAACGGTTAGTACTGATAATTTAGACAATACGCTTGATTTTGCGGTAATGCCAAATCCGAGTAACGGAGCGTTTCAAGTAAATATTTCAGGTGCTACGGCAAGTGATTTTCAATTGAGTATTCTAGATTATTCAGGAAAATTAGTTTTGGATCAGCAATTAAGAAATATCAATACTGATTATCAAGAATCATTTGATTTAAGCGATTTACCCGCGGGACTGTATATGGTGCAATTGCGTTCGGAAGCAGGAATAACAACTCGGAAATTAATCCTAAAATAAAGGATTAAGTTAATATATTTGATCTTAAAGTTTTTAATAGAAAAGTCTTTCCAACTGCTAGTATATTTTACAAACTAGTACTTTGGAAAGACTTTTTTTATCGTTGAATTTTCAACAAGAATACTTTAGTGGAGAATACCGGATTCGAACCGGTGGCCTCTTGACTGCCAGTCAAACGCTCTAGCCAACTGAGCTAATCCCCCAACTGTTTTTATTTATTGCGCCCGCAAAATAGTAAATAGCCCAATCAGTTGCAAATCTTTTGTCGAAGTTGTTTAAAAACCTCAAAATGTTGGCAAATTGATCTATGAGGTAATTAAATTTATAAATTATTCAAAAAAGCATTAAGTACCTTTTTATTGTAAAACAATTTTCCTCGTTACGGGCGCACCCTCGGCGAAGTTAATGGTCAAAAAATAAATCCCCGCAACGAGTTTTTCCCCTTTCAAGGATAAGGAATAGACATTCCTTTCAACTTCATTTCTAACGACAACCAATTGCCCCCGAAGATCATGGATTTGCAACTGAAATTTCGCGGCATTGCTCACCTCAAACTGTAGCTGCAAAATATCCGACGTAGGATTGGGAAATACACGGAAGCTAGGCATAGCTAAATTATTTTGACTCACTACAAACTCATTACTCTCCCCCGGCGTCGCTGTAATAAATTGGAAATCCCCTGTACCATTGGGAAGCCGAGCATACACTTCATTGCTATCCAAACTCGGAAAACTTACACTATCAATTACCGCAAAGTTATTATTTGCTCGATCAAATAATCCTACAAATTCACCGTCAGCACTCAATTTAAAATTAGCATGATAGAGACTCTGTTTTTCGTCTTTATCCGCCCAAAACAAAAGGAAATCACCTGGCTGAATCGTTACGTCAGGCAGTTGCCATTGATCGGGTTGAGCAAGATCGTCAGATAGATATTTATCACCTAAAAAGACAGGATAAGCTCCAGCATTGTATATTTCTATCCAATCTTCGTATTCCCCAAATTCATCAGTAATCGCATCAGTATTGCTAGCCATCACTTCGTTAATACTTAATTGATACGTTGAGTGCCCAATAAAGATCGGGGCAAAATCACATTTTGGCGATTGACTTTCTAAGCCTGTATCGTCCGTCGCCTGAATCGAATACTGTAAAATACTTTCTGTTTCCAACGCTGGTAAAATGGCAGCGTAAATCCCATCGCCCGCCAGTTCATCTTGGTGTAAACCATCATCATACATCTCAACCGTAGTTAAATTCGTTGATCCATCAAGGTAATATTGTAAAGTTACCGTAGCTAAAAATCCATCATCTTCCAATTTTGCTTTAATCACAATTTCTTGTGTTGGATTAGGATAATTGTGCTTTCGTTCCGTAATGATTGGAAAGATATTTTTCAAGTCGAGTTGAGCAAGTGCTGTATTGCGGCGGGCAGTGATAAAACCACGAAGACCATGTGCTACTTGATTGCCCAAGCCATGCGTAAAAGCGCCATTATAATCATTGTAATCAAAACCATAATCTTCGTCGGCGTATACATCAAGCGCACGCCAAGGATCCATTTTCATCTTCAAACTGTCGATGTGAGGAAATAAGTTTTCGGTGCGGTAAACAGTTTCCATTGCCTTTGAAAAATAATAACTCAATCTATTTTTATATTCTGAAATACTCAAGAGCCGTTTATAAAGTGGTCGAGGACCAAAAGAGTTTGCCCAATTGTAAATATTCCGTGTCGTCCAGTCAATGCCAATCCAATCAATACCCAACGTATTATCAAGGTCGTAAGGTAGATAATTGATTTTTCCCGTCAGCGGATTTTCGTAGAGGTAAAAATTATTTTTATTAAAAAT
>JBGCFY010000242.1:0-7022 GCA_045110315.1 Saprospiraceae bacterium | reverse complement strand
TAATAACTTGAAAGCCTTTTAAGCTTCTACTTCGTTAAAAAGCCTCGCCAATGCTCCGGCATTGTCTACGTTTTTTGCCTCGTTTAAACTCAAAATTCTTTTCAACTTATTGTAAAATCAATTTCCGCGAACTACTTAAGTGCTCGCAAATAAACTAGTTTAAGGCTGTGCGTTTAAGGTTTTGCAGTTCAATCCTATCCAAAATATAACACCGCTTGATGCTAATGGCAATTCATTTTACTGTGTTGGTAGAAAAGCCTCTTTTGTTTTCATTAGGCGAGAATAGATGCTTTCTGTGTTTCCTTGCAAAAAGGCTTCTTGGTTGATTGAGGAATTAACAATGTAGGGATTTGTTTCGTCGTCAATTTTATAAATGTCTACGGTAATTGGCGTTTCTAAATTAGGTCCATCGAGCACAACTCGTTCGGGAGATTCAATGGCTTTTACGGGATTGAAGTCATCTTTAAAGTTAAGCCCAGAGAGATTTGCTAGTCCGTTGAGGTATTCGGCTATTTTCGTCGAATCTACGGGACCTGCTCCTTCTAAAATCCATTCTTGATTGACCAAACGATAGTTAGCGTTGGTATTATCGGCGTAAGAAAAACTTAGGCTATTGATTGCTGTAGGTTCTAATTTTACGATGCTTCGATCTCTAAAAGCGACAAAACTTTTTCCCAAATTCATACTTAGGAAACCTGCTACGGCGTACACTTTATCAGCTTCTGCCAAGCGAATAAAAGAAGTAGCACTCCTTGTATTGGGATCAAATTTAAAGCGCCCGACGTAGAAATCGCCCAGCATTTCTGTTCCTGCAAAAATTTTGATGCGAGATTTAGTTCCTGCTTCGTCTAATTCGTAATCTGACCATTTTGCTTGCGTTTTTGCAGCGACTCGTTCTGCTTTAATCAACGTAATATCTGCTAAAAGTGCGCTTACGACATTTTCCATCGCGAGTTCTTTACGGGAACCTTTGGTGATGGTCCACGCATTTCCATTGCGTTCCAAGGTCAGCTCCTCTCCATTGTCTGCCTTTGGATATAACAATATTTTGCTCACCGCAGCGGTATCAACTCTGATCAACTCCGCAGTGAAGCTGCGATCTTTTTGACCGCCACTCATTTTGGTAGCAATATATAAACCGAGTAAGCCAAGAAATACGAGAAAAAGAATTCTATTGTTCATGATTGTTTGCTGCTATGATTAACTATAGAAATTAGCGTTATTTTAATTATACCGTTCTTGCATTCTTTTCTTTCGGAGGTTCCGTTGTCTTTGAAACCGTAAAAACCCATAAATTAAAATCAGGAGAAGCGGTAAACCAAAATTGAGGTACTTCAAAAACTGCCGATCGCTATCTTCCAATTCGTCAATTGGTCTGGAAGCGACCGTTCGAGTTCTCAATTCAATCAAGCCTGTATCGTCCGAAAGCCAATCGACGGCGTTAACTAAAAGGTTGATATTATCCGGTGGTAAGTTACTGTTTTGTCCCGTCGTTTGGGCGAACTCTGCGTCACTCACGAGATAAATTCGCGATTGCTGCTCCCCTACTAATTTTCCTTCCAAGACAGCACCGACCGTTAAATTAGCTTGACTAAAATCCATTTCCGTCCATTCTTTCTGAATATCGATATTATGTGGTAATGGAAAAGCCTCCGATTTGACGGAAGTCTTTGCCAAACTTGTATAGCGGTGATTAGGATCTCCTGTGTAGCGAATTTCGCTAGGAAATTGCAAGACCAATTGTTCCAAACCTTTTACTGCTGGATGGTCCGCAAATTCTTTGATTACCGTTACGTAATAAAACGGAATCGGCTTTCGCTGCATCACTTGTCCAAAAATGGGATGCTGCACGGGCATTTGAATCGTCAATTGACTTCCGTAATTCACATCAGCCAAAACATTGTTCACGATCGTCAATCCTTTATCGGCCAACCAAGTTTCAATACTTCCGGTATTTTGTGCCGATACAACGGGAGGTTGTACATTAAGGTCTCCTTTCGTATGATCAATTCCGACAAAAAGATTGCCACCGCGCGCTAAAAAATCATCTAACACTTTCAAGTGTGCTGGTGGGATGGAATCTTTCGGGCCGATCAGGGCTACCGTTTTAAAGCGCGGTGAAATACTTGCTTCCTGATTGAGATCAATGACTTCTAAATTGTAGAGAATTCCAATTCCTGCATTCGCCTGAGGATAACTTTCCAAACCTGCTTCTCCGTGTCCCGTGATCAATCCAATCGAAGGTTTATCGACGACTGACAATTTTTTAATTAGCGTTGTCATCATGTATTCCATTGGAGTGCCAGGACCAAAATTAGGGATAGCTTCTTTGCGATCGCCAATGGTCAGCGACGCACCGAGATAAACTTCTTTTACTTCGTATTTATCTTGCTCCCGCACTTGCATCGTAGTAGGTGGAACACCATTTTGAGTAGCCGCTTCTTTGAAACTAGTAGCATCCGAAGGACTAATAAATTCGTATTCTACCATGTTGCCAGAGCGAGTCGCGTATTCTACCAACAATTCTTTGAAGTCTCGTTTCACCTTTTCGTAGCTCGGTGGTAAATTATCAGAAAAGAAAGCATTTACGGTGACGACTTCTTCGAGATTTTCGAGAATATCGGTAGTTGCTTTGCTCAAAGTATATTGTTGATTATCGGTAAGATCTAGCCGATAAAAATATTCTCTAGAAAGTAGATTAACCAGCAACAAAATGCCGGCGATGAGTATAATGGATTGAAAGTTTTTCATTGCGGATACTTAGTTTCTTTTTGAAATAGCAATTTCTGACAACGCAATTCCCAAAAAAATGATGGAGCCAAAATAAATTAAATCTTTCGTATCAACTACGCCACGCGTAATGGAATCGTAATGCCGCGATAAGCTCAGCGTGCTAAATAATTCTCCCATCCATCCAGTCATACTACTCGATAATACATCAAATAAAAAATGGAAGAAGATGCCGATAAACAAGGCGAGAAGAAACGCAACAATTTGATTATTGGTAATGCTACTCGCAAATAAGCCGATGCTGATGTAAGCCGCACTCATTAGGAGCAAGCCGACATATCCACAGATTGTGGCGCCGTGATCCATCGTTCCAATTTGGGCAACGGTAACATAATATGGTAGGGTAAAAAGTAAGGCAATCCCCACCAACATCAAACAAGCTAGAAACTTTCCGAGTACAACCTGTCTACTCGTTACGGCTTTGGTCAATAACAATTCAATGGTTCCCGTTTTTTTCTCTTCCGCTAATTGCCGCATTGTTAATGCTGGAATAAAGAAGAATAAAGTCCAAAAAGCTGCGCCAAAGAAAACGCGTAAATCAGCTTCTTTTCGAATAAAAATATCGTTGCCTTCAAACCAAGTAAAAAATCCGCTGAAGCCGAGAAAGGCAATCAGTAAAATATAGGCGACGAGAGAATCGAAAAACGATCCTAGTTCTCTTTTTGCAATTATCCATGAAGGATTCATTCTACTATTTTTTCAATTTTAATAAAAAATAATCTACCCTACTAGCTCCTAACTTACCGTTAAATCTCGGAAAATATCTTCCAGTTTAGTTTCCATGGAAGTCATTTCGGCAAGCACCCAACCTCGCTGAACACAAAGTCTAAAAATCTCCCGATTGGATAGAACGTTGGGATGACTGTGAATTTCGAAAAGGCAAATATCCTCTTGAAGTACATCTACGAGGGCTACGGTAGGCAGGGATTTGAGGGCTTCGTAGACTACGTTTAGGCTAGCATCTTCGATACGTACGCGCAACAATTGCTGTCCTTGTGCCTGCTTCCGTAAAGTCGCTGCGGTACCATCCGCGACGATTTTTCCTTTATTGATAATCAAAATTCGATCGCAAGTGGCTTCTACTTCTGGTAAAATGTGGGTACTGAGAATAACTGTTTTCTCTTTACCTAAATCGCGAATTAAATCTCGAATTTCTACAATTTGATTGGGATCTAAGCCCGTAGTTGGTTCGTCTAAGATTAGAATTTCAGGATCGTGAATCATGGCTTGTGCTAGCCCAACTCGTTGGCGATACCCTTTAGAAAGTTCGCCGATTTTCTTGTGTTTTTCAACGTCAAGTCCACACTTTCGAATCATGGCGCGTACGCGATCTTCGATATTAGCCTTTGGCACCTTTTGCAGGGCAGCACAAAAAGCGAGGTAGTCCATTACTGGCATTTCCAAGTACAGCGGATTGTGTTCGGGTAAATAACCGATATGGTTATTCCTAGCCCCTGCTTTCACGGATTGTCCACCGATAGTAATGTTTCCTGCATCGATTTCGAGATAATTGGTAATCATCTTCATCGTCGTTGTCTTGCCCGCACCGTTTGGTCCTAAAAAACCTAAGATCTCTCCCGTTTTAACGGTAAAAGAAATATTGTCTACTGCTTTTTGCGAACCGTAAGATTTGCTAACGTGATCAATACTAATATCCATTGTTTACGTTTATTAGACTTTATGTTAAAGTCTATTGAAATTCTATTGAAATAGTCCTCAACACTTCCCTTTATTTGCCGGTAAGGTAAGCTTAAAACCTTGTAATTCGGCACTTTTCGCTGCTCCTTTTAGGTACATTTACGATAAGTAGAACTTGTAAGCGCCCTCCTTTTGCTTGATCATGTACTTAGGATTGCTATACACGCAACATTTCAAAAAGCGGTATTTTACGAAGTGCCCAATTCTTGCTTCATTTGGGTACAAAAATAAAAAAAAATCTATTTTTAAAAAATCTTAGAAAAAAAATTCCTGCTCAGCAATAATTCTTGCTCATAGTGTGGTTAAGTACCGAGACAAATGAGTACATTGTCCCATAAAGTTGTTTCCCTTTTCGCTCGCGTTTTATCTAAAAACACTTCAATCTATTGAACGATGAAAAAAAATAACGCAAACGTTTTTTTCCTATTGCTTTTTTGCAGTTTTTGTTTCCTCCAATGCAAAGACGAAGCTAGTGATGCTCCAAAATCAACAAATGCCGAGCAACCAACTGTTCTTACTAAACCTATTAACCAAGCCTTACAAAAAGCGCTAAGCTTTACTGAGGCAGATCAAGCAGCCGTACTCGCCGCCAGTCAGCAACGATGGCAAGCGCTTCAACTCACCGACGAATTAGCGAAAGCGGAAGCGTTATCCTTATTGCAATATCAAGAAAAACTTACCTACTCCGTCCAGCAATTTGATCGGTTAGGAGATCAACAATTGTATAAGCTACGAGAAGAACAAACGCTTATTCGCACAAGTTTCACCAAGTTCCTTAATGAGTTAGCGCAAGATTTGACCCTTCCTACAAAAAGTGCTGCCCAATTAAATGCACTCGATCAGCAACTCGATCAGCAACTGGAAGAAACCGTTGCTGCTTCAAATACAGCTTGCAATTCCATTGCGAATCCTGAAATTTGCAAACGCCTTTTGGCGGTCACACAATTATATGCGCTACAACAAATGGCGGTTAAGTACAGCCTCAAAAAAAATCCTTCTGCACAAGAGAAGGTCAACAGCTATTTAGCACAAAGTACCGATAACGTTTTCAACTATCAGTATCCTGAGGCCGTCAAGAAACGCTTGTATCAACGTCAAAAAGATATTTTGGCAACTTCTGACCTTACGAAGCAGGATGAATTGCTTCGTCATTATTTTAAATTAAAAGAAATTTTAAAAGCGAAGAAAATTGGGCTTTCAGAGGAAAAGCTTACGGCAGTTTTCACTAGATACCACAAAACTCAAGGGGACAAATAACTAAGTACTTAAAATGGTTTTTGGCAAAAATATTTTATGCGAAAGACTTGGAATGATTTTTTCCTTTTTCCTATTTTTGTAACTAGAAGTTACAAAGTTGTTTTACAAATTCCAAAACCAAAAATTAAACTTAGTTTATGAAAAATGTATTTATTTGTTTTAGCCTATTCGTTTTTTTTGCTTGTGGAGGAGAACAAAATACGCCGGCGGCAGCTCCAGTAAGTGCGAATTTAGCTGGCTTTACAGTCGTAGATGTTCCCGGCACTAGCGCACAGCAAGCCAGCAAGGTAAGTGCCAACGATGGTAACGTACAAGAAGCGGGAATGCTATTGGATAATAAAAAGTTCGGTTCGTGGAACACTTACTATCCTGATGGTAAGATGAAAACGATGACCAATTACACCAACGGATTAAAAAACGGTTTTCATTTAGCATTTAATGATCGTGGTCAGGTGAGTGTTCACCAAAATTATTTAGATGATCAACTGCACGGTCGGCAAGTAAAATATGCTTTCGGTAGTCGAATCGAAGAAGAGTCACATTACAACCGTGGTCAGCTCGATGGCGTTTATAAAACTTATTTCAAGACCAAGCCTGGTCAAGTACAAAAAGAAATTCATTATAAAAATAACCTACAGCACGGTAAGTTTGTCCAATATTCTGAAGACGGGAAAGTTTTATTGGAGTATGAATATAGTGAGGGGAAGAAAGTGAGTGGTGGAGTGAAGTAGCTTAGCATGGTATTTTTTATAGCGAAGTTGTTTTAAATTGTAGTCCTTTGGACCTCAATTATTTATTTTATGCAGCAGTATTAATCGGTAAATGAAGTTGTAATAAGCCTTATTCTCTTACTGCTGGCTACCCGTGTGTGTATGTAAAGTTGTATTTAGGTTTAGTTGGTATTCTAAGTTTTCTATTTAATTGGGGATGACTTAAACTTGAACGTAATTTTTTTGTACTGAACTTTTTAGATAAGTAGTTCGCGGCAATTCTTTTCAATTTATTAGTTAGTGAATTACTTAAGTAGATTGCAAAATCATTAACTTATTGGTTACCACAACTAACAAGTTAATGATTTTGTATTTTTTTTTCAAGCACTCTTTTCAGGAAGCAATGATATTACTTTTTTATTCGATGTACTTAATAAACGAGCAACTCTACTTATATTTTTCATATACTATCTAAAATTATTTTTGCAAGCTTTTCAGGTTGTTTATTTACAAAATAATGTCCTCCTTCCGCTATAGTATGTAAGGAAACATCTGTGAAAAAACGGC
>JBGCFY010000241.1:0-30458 GCA_045110315.1 Saprospiraceae bacterium | reverse complement strand
CATCAAACCAATCTCCGAAAAACTAGTATAGCCTTCCACGGAAATAACCAAATGATCCAATACAGGCGTATTGACAATCTTACCAACTTGAATTAATCTATTCGTAACATCTTTATCCGTATCGGAAGGGGCTAGCTCTCCCGAAGGATGATTATGAACTAAAATGATTCGGGCAGCTCTTTTTTGTAAGGCAAGAGAAAAGACTTCCATTGGTTCTACAATCGTTTTGTTGATAGACCCCATGCTTACTAGTTCGATGAATAGAATTCGGTTGTTATTTTCTAAACCGACTACCCAAAAATGTTCTCGATTTTGGTCAATCTCTTCTTCTCGGAGTAGGATTCTTTTCATGATCTCATATAAAGAACTACCATTGAGTATTTTGATCCGTTCTTTCTTGGTCAACTTAATCGTCATTCAGCTTAAATTTAGGCTAAGCATAAAACTTATGTGGTGTAATGGAAGAAAATATAAAGCGCTAACAATATATGAAAATATTTCTATACTCTTATTTGAGCTTGTAAAGATGAATAAAAGGAGGAAAACTTGAAAAAGGAAGGAAAACAGCTAAAAAAAATACACTTTTGCCGCTCGAAACGTACCCCATGGCGTACCCCAAACAAAAAACCTTTCGATAACACATTGATTATCAAAAGGTTTTAAGTTTAACTTGAGGTCGCGAGCGGATTCGAACCGCTGTACAAGGTTTTGCAGACCTCTGCCTAACCGCTCGGCCACGCGACCATTCTAATAAAGATCGGCTGCAAATATAAAGGATTTTTTATAACGATGCTGGAAAAATGTGCAATTTTGAAAAATATTTTTCAAGAAACTACCTTTCTCCCACGCTATCAAGGTTTTACGTTACTAGAAATTAACCCAATGGTAGAAAATCTATTTACTCCTTGACTGACAATCCAATATATATACGGCTTATCACTTACATATATAGCAATTCCCTTGCCACAAAACAATTTTTGCAGCAAGGGAGTGCTCTTTTTTTTATAAATCAAATTTAATGCCTTGTGCTAATGGCAAATCTGTACTATAGTTAATCGTATTCGTTTGTCGACGCATATAAGCTTTCCACGAATCAGAGCCACTTTCGCGACCACCGCCCGTTTCTTTTTCGCCACCAAATGCACCACCGATTTCGGCACCACTTGTTCCGATGTTGACGTTCGCAATGCCACAATCAGAACCTGCCGTTGATAAAAATTGCTCTGCTTGTAAAATGCTATCCGTCATGATCGCAGAAGATAAGCCTTGGGGAACATCATTTTGCATGGCAATGGCTTCCGATAAGTCACTATACTTCATTAAGTATAAGATTGGAGCAAAAGTTTCGTGCTGTACGATTTCGTAGCTATTTTCTACTTCTGCAATACAAGGCTTCACGTAGCAACCACTTTCATAGCCTTTTCCTTTTAAAACGCCACCTGCTACTATAAATTTACCACCTTCCGCTTTTGCTTTCTTAATCGAATCTAGATACATATCAACCGCTGCTTGATCAATTAAAGGACCTACGTGGTTTTTCTGATCCAAAGGATCTCCAATACGCAATTGCTTATACGCTTTTACCAATTTCTTTTTTACATCGTCAAAAATACTTTCGTGGACAATCAATCTTCGCGTCGTTGTGCAACGTTGTCCCGCTGTTCCTACGGCTCCAAATACTGCGCCCGTCAATACGATATTCATATTGGCATTTTCGGTAACGATCATCGCATTGTTTCCGCCCAATTCTAATAAGCTACGCCCTAATCTTCCCGCTACGGTTGCCGCTACAATTTTCCCCATGCGCGTACTTCCCGTAGCAGAAATCAACGGAACTCTTTTATCCGTCGTCATGTATTCCCCTACTTTGTAATCGCCATTGATCATACAACAAACACCTTCTGGCACTTTATTGTCTTTCAATACTTTTTTCATAATATTCTGACAAGCTACACCACATAATGGTGTCTTTTCGGAAGGCTTCCAGATACAAACGTCTCCACAAACCATCGCAATCATCGCATTCCACGCCCATACGGCTACGGGAAAGTTGAACGCTGAAATGATACCTACGGTACCAAGTGGATGCCATTGCTCGTACATTCGGTGAGAAGGTCGTTCTGAGTGCATGGACAATCCGTATAGTTGACGAGAAAGACCAACCGCAAATTCGCAGATGTCAATCATTTCCTGTACTTCTCCCCATCCTTCTTGTAGGCTTTTTCCCATCTCGTAAGAAACCAATCGACCCAAAGCATCTTTATTCGCCCGCAATGCTTCTCCGTATTGTCGAACTACTTCGCCACGCTTTGGTGCCGGTACTGTTCTCCAATTGATAAATGCTTTTTGCGAAGCTTTTACGATGCGTTCGTATTCTTTTTTCGTTGTTACACTGACACTACCAATGTAAGCACCGTCTACCGGAGAATGTGATTTAATATATTCTTTGTCACCAGCTGTAGACTTTTGTCCCGTGCTAGAACCGTCGTTTTGTTTTTTTAATCCTAATTTTTTTAAAAAAGTATTCTTCATTATTTAGTTCTTTTGATTTGATCAATTTTAGACTAAAGTCCAATTAAGCGCAAAATTAGACAATTTAACTTGAGAAGTAAAGGGCTTTTTCATTAGAAAAGAAATAAAGTAGGCGTTCTTACTTTTGCTTTGACCAATAAACCCTTAAATTTTGGTGTTTTGGAACAACACTTGGCTTTTTTTTGGTCATTGCTTTCCGCAAATTTGATTTCAACGCCAAAATGATCGACTTCAGCTATTTTCAATTAATAAAGGCATAGCTTTTTTTCCTGCTTTCAAGCTTTTTGTTAGCTTTACCTATAGAAACAATATCTTTTCGGTTCGCCCCAAAAGTTAGCCGAAATTCAGTCCATCAATCTAATCTAAGAGAAAATGTATCCAGATTTATCCTATATCCTCCATCATTTAATTGGAACAGACGTTGATAACGTCTTTTCAATCGTCAAAACCTTTGGCCTATTTTTAGCTTTTGCTTTCATCGTTGCCGCTTTATTCTTGGCTTCGGAGTTTAAGCGAAAGGAGGAGGAAGGTTTACTCAAAGCAGTAACAACCAAAGTCATTGTCGGCGCTCCCGCTAGTCCTTGGGAATTATTGAGTAGTGGTTTGACGGGATTCTTACTGGGTTTTAAAGTCTTATATATCGTTACCAATTTCCCTGAATTTCAAGCAGATGCGGCATCGGTTATCTTATCTGCCAAAGGAAGTTTGCTCGGTGGAATTTTGGGTGCTATTATACTCGCCGGACTGCGTTACTGGGAAAAAGATAAAGCTAAATTGGATAAACCCGTCGAAAAGACCCTTAAAGTGCATCCTTACGAACGCGTCGGCGATGTTACCATTGTAGCCGCAATTTCTGGAATTATCGGTGCCAAAGTTTTTGCTTTGATTGAAGACTTACCTGCTTTTTTTGCAGATCCACTCGGTACTTTTTTCTCGGGGAGTGGGATGGCCATTTATGGTGGTTTGATTGGCGCTTTTATTGTGGTTTATTTTTATGTCAAAAAAATTGGATTGAAGCCGATTCACGTCATGGACGCGGTTGCACCTTCTTTGATTATTGCTTACGGAATCGGTCGTTTAGGTTGCCATTTTTCTGGCGATGGCGACTGGGGAATTGTCAATACCCTGGCGCAACCTTCTTGGTTCTTTTTACCCGACTGGATTTGGTCTTTTGATTACCCACACAATGTGATTAACGAAGGCGTCAACATCGCAGGTTGTGATTGGGATTATTGCCAAAAACTCCCCGCAGGTGTCTTCCCTACTTCTATCTACGAAACGACAGTCTCTTTCCTTTTCGGTGGTATTTTATGGATGCTGCGTAAACGAATAAAAATTGCGGGATTACTCTTTTTTATCTACGTTATTTTCAACGGCGTAGAACGATTTTTTATTGAAAAAATCCGCGTCAACGATCGCTATGATATCATGGGAATGCAATCTACGCAAGCCGAATTTATCGCCGTCATTTTAATCATTATTGGAATTGTGGGTTGTCTCTTCCTTTGGCAACGACATAAAAAAAACCCTGTCGCAGCTTAAGGTTAAGACTTCACTTGACGGGATAATAAATCGTATAGTTGGGCAGCAGATCGCTCCCAACTGAATTGTAGTTTTTGTTGCTTGGCTTGCGTGATTAATGCCTCTCGAAGCGGCGCTTCCGAACTTAGTCTTTGCATCGCATCCGCAATCGCAGTTAAATCATACGGGTCGACCAAAATTGCTGCTTCCCCCGCAACTTCTGGCAAAGAAGATACTTGTGAACAAATCACTGGCACCTCACAATTGATCGCTTCCAAAACGGGCAAGCCAAATCCTTCAAAAGCAGAAATGTAAATAAAACAGCGGGTCGACGCCATCAAACGAGCCGCTTCTTCGTCTTTTAAGTAGCCTAAAAATTGGATATCCGCCTGATGTGTTGCTGCTTCGTAGGCCGTTTTCACCAAACCCGTTTGCCAAGCAAACCTGCCTCCAATCAACAATCGCGTCGTACTCAGATTTTGTTTTTTAAATTGATCAAAAGCTTTGATTAGCTTAGGCACATTTTTTCGAGGATGAACCGCACCCAAATAGAAAAAATAGGGCTGTCCTCCCGTGTATTCGGCACGAACTTGTTCTTGTTCTGAAGATTCTAAGGGGATAAAATCTGCGCGGCAAGCATTCGGAATTACTTGTATTTTTGCTGGTGCAATTTTGTATTGACGAATAATATCTTGCTTGGTAAATTCGGAAACGGAAACGATCTGCTCCGCACGTTGTAGGTAACGAGGTACAAAGTAGTTGTAATATTTTTTTACCAAAAAAGGAATATGATCCGGAAAGTGCAAATGGGCTAAGTCGTGGGTAATCATCACCGTCTTGGTCGGCGTTCGTAAGCTACAATAGCCATCGGGCGAAAGAAAAACTTCCGCTCGGTACTTTTTTAAAGCGCGCACAAGTGCAACTTCAAACCACAAGAACCAAAGGATCGGATGACGAGCAGGCGGTGCCAGCACAATCGCTTGTACATTATCACCAAAAATAAATTCTGGCGCATAAGCTCGATCAAAGAAAAACAAAAATTCGTCTTCGGGATGTGCGGCGACCATTCGGCGCAACAATTCGTAGCTCACCCAACCAATTCCTTCCAGTTTGTCTTTTAGTAAAAATCTTGTATTTACTGCGATGCGCATAGGTTAATAGATCCCTTTAGTAAAGCAAATAAGAAGTTATCACTTTGAAGCTTTTTACGACAACTTTACAAATTAAATTTCTTTTTTGACACAGAACGAAGTATTTTTACGATCTGTCTTCATTTTTGGTAAAAGTAAATATTAACTCATAGACTTTCCACAAAGTCTTTCTTTAAATTCTACGATTGTGCTTAAAACAGATGTTCTTATCCTCGGCTCTGGTATTGCAGGTTTAACCCTCGCACTGAAATTAGCCGATGCCAAACCTAGCTTGAAAATCACCGTGCTTACCAAAACTGTTCAAGGGGAAAGTAATACACGATATGCTCAAGGCGGTGTTGCTGCCGTTTGGGATTTGGATAAAGATACACCAGAAAAACACATCGAAGATACCTTGGTCGCTGGCGATGGACTTTGCGACGCCGATATTGTGGATATTGTCGTCAAAGAAGGACCAGAACGTGTGCGAGAAATTATCGAATGGGGGACTCGTTTTGACAAACATCACGGAGCTTACGATCTCGGTATGGAAGGAGGACATTCTGAAAATAGGATTCTACATTATAAAGATTTAACGGGCTTTGAAATCCAACGGGCTTTACTTGCTAAAGCGAAGGAATTGCCAAACATTGAACTATACGAGCATTATTTTGCTTTAGATTTGATCACGCAGCATCAACTGGGTTACATGGTGACGCGGGTGACGCCCGATATCGAATGTTATGGTGCTTATGTGCTCGACGAAAAAAATAATAAAACGGAAACAATTGTTGCGCGACTTACGGTAGTTGCTACCGGTGGTGCTGGACAGATTTATCGGAATACTACAAATCCTGTCATTGCCACGGGCGATGGTATCGCAATGGTTTATCGGGCGAAAGGTCGCTTGGAAAATATGGAATTTGTCCAGTTTCATCCAACGGCACTTTATACGCCTGCGGGGGATAATCCTGTCTTTTTAGTTTCGGAAGCCGTACGTGGTTTCGGGGGAATTTTGAAAACACCCGACGGAGAGGAGTTTATGAAAAACTACGACAAGAGAGAATCATTGGCACCAAGAGATATTGTCGCGCGAGCGATTGACAACGAAATGAAAAAGCGAGGAGATGATTTCATGTGCCTAGATTGTTCGCATTTGGATCGAGAAGAATTTCTAAAGCACTTCCCTACCATTCACGAAAGTTGCATGAAGAATGGAATTGATCCGATGAAAGATCTCATTCCGGTTGTACCAGCTTGTCATTATATCTGTGGGGGGATTCGCGTCGATGAAAACGGGAGAAGCTCTATTCATAATTTGTATGCCTGTGGCGAATGTACTTGTACTGGTTTGCACGGTGCGAATCGACTTGCTTCTAATTCTTTGCTGGAAGCCATGGTTTTTGCTCATCGTATTCATCTCGATATCCTTGAGGAGATTGATGATAAAACGCACAAGGAGAATGTTCCAGAATGGAATATGCTCGGTACTAATGAGCCAAAAGAAAAGGTATTAATTACGCAAAGTTGGAAAGAATTAAAAGAAATTATGAGTAGTTACGTTGGGATAGTACGTTCCAATGTCCGTTTGAAAAGGGCGATTGATCGGTTATTACTTTTACACAATGAAACGGAAGAACTGTATAAAGCCAGCCCCATTTCTCCTCAACTCTGTGAATTGAGAAATTTGATTACAATTGCTTATTTAGTTACGCGTTCTGCCTTGATGCGCCGAGAAAGTCGCGGTTTACACTACACGACAGATTATCCAGAAAAGCAGGATTTCATTGATGTTTCTATTCTTTAAAAAAAAATTGGGCATTTTAAAGTTTAACCTTCAAACGCCCAATTAGTTGTTTCCATAGCTTAATCACCAATAATTCACTTATTTTATTAACTTATTTATGAACTCCTAAGCTCTTACACTAGCAGTCTATTTTGCGGTTCGGCAAATTTCTTTTATCCAAAATAATTTTTCAAGGCGTCCAATAAATCTAAGCGTTTACTCGCGGAGACATTAATACTCATTTTATTTTCCATGGTAACATAGGCGGCTTTGCCTTTGGTATACGCTTCCAGTTTATCCAAATTAATCGTAAAGGAGCGGTGGATGCGTACGAATCGTTTGGGACAATCCAAGGTCAACTCTACCGAACGCAGCGTTTTACAAACCATAATTTTTCGCTGATCGCTAAAATGGATTAAAGTATAATTACCTTTTGCTTCCAAGCTAACAATTTTGGCGATGCGTTCGAATTGAATCCCTTCCATGGTCGGCAGGGCAATCTTTCGATAGCGATACGCGGCGCGAGTTTCTCGTACTTGAACCTTGGGTGGAGCGAGGTATTCCTCCGTTATTTTGTGTGCCTTTAAGGGAATTGTAATTGCTCTCATAACATTGACCGTTTTAGTATATAAAGGATTATTTCATCATGCTGTGATGTGTTCGTTTCTATTGTAATATTAAAGTTATTCCAACAGAACACCAACCCACTTATAGCCCATATGTCAGGTTTCTAATTTTTGGCGATTTAAAATTTATTTCCTATATTTAGTCAGCCAAGAGCCACTATAATCCACCGCTTATGTCCAAAACGCCCTCGAACAAACTCTTTAAATTAGTCAAATCCCTTTCCGCTTCCGAAAAGCGGTACTTTAAGTTGTACGCAAACAATGGTATTGAAACGGCACGAAAGTATATTCAGCTTTTTGATGCTATTGAGACCCAAGCTACTTTTGACGAGGCTGCTCTCAAAAAAACGGTATACCAAGACGCACCGATTGAAAGTCGAAAATACTCCGAACTAAAGGCTTATCTCTACGATATGATTTTGAAAGCCTTGCAACACTACGACGAAAAATCATCCCTTCAATTTCGTTTACAAAATCGAATACAAAACATCAACGTTTTATTCAAGCGTGGACACTACGAAGAATGTAAAGATATCATTTACAAAGCTCGAAAATTAGCAACGAAATACGAAGAATTCAAAGTCTTGTTGGAGCTCTTAGCTTGGGAAAAAAAGATTGCTTATACGCAATCTAATATTGCTTTTTTGGAACAAGAATTTGTGCGCATTCACGAACACGAACAACAACATTTAGCGCAGCTCCGTAACATTACCAACTACCAGCGCATTTTCTTTCAAATCATGGTGAGTATTCGCAAAGAAAACTTGCTCCGCAATCCTGAGCAAAAACTAGCCTTACAACAATTACTCGAAGACGACTTGATGTCTGCCATCGACCGGGCGCAATCGTACAAGGCGAGCGTTTTATATTTGCGCATTTACGGATTATATTATTATTCCATTTTGGAATACCAAAAATTTTATCAAACGAGCGAACAGTTGCTTGAATTGATTCGTGCCAATCCAACCCTCCAACGAGAAAGTACAACGGAATATATTTCTGCGCTAAGCAATTACATCCTAAGTTGTGGTGTATTGGATAAGTATAAAAAAGTAGAAGCTGGGTTGCAAGAACTTCGGCGAGTTAAGACAAAAACATTTGACGATGAGCGAATTATACATTTTCAATACTACTCCATGAGTTTTTCCTTGTGTATTGCTACTGGAAATTTTGAGCAAGGTTTAGAGTTACTAAAATCACAACAACGAGAACAAAAGAAATTTGAAGCACGCTTATTTGAAAGTAGCAGCTTCTACTTTAGCTATTTCTACATTTACTTTGGCGTTGCGGATTACGACAAGGCACTTGCCTATTTGAACGAATGGCTAAATTTACCCCGTAGTGTAGAGCGGCAAGATTTGCAGAGTTTGGCGCGCATCCTCAACTTGATTATTCACTATGAGATGAACAATACTTTATTGCTAGAATACCTTTTGCGATCTTCCTACCGTTACTTGCGTAACCGAAACCGGGCGCACGAGATAGAACGGCAAGTACTTGGCTTTCTAAAAGACAGTTTAAAAATTCAAGGAAAAAAAGCACTGAAGGAAGCTTTTATTGCCTTAAAGACGAGCATAGAAGCTGTTGCGGATCAACCGTCAGAAAATGCGATTTTGCGCTACTTTAATTTTATGGCTTGGATTGATAGTAAAATTGAAGGAAAAGAATTCGGAATGATTATTAAAAGGAAAAAGAAACTGAACTAAATGGTCAAAACGCAGTGTACATTTTGACCACTTAGCAAGAAAGTAAAGTGTAGATCATTTTTTCTTATCGATAATTGTTTTCTCGGGTTTAAAGATAAAATTTGTTCTTGTCTTTACTTGTGTCCAGCTACTCCATTTGCCTGGTGTAAAATCCAACGTTAGCCCTCCTCCATTGTTGAGGTGCCCAGCCTTCGTCGCGTTTTGTTCGGGAAGACCTAACACAAAGCTCTTAACCTTGATGTCTTCCAAGTTAAATTTTTTCTTACTCATAACATAGCATTTTAAATTGATGAATGAATTTAAAGCTAAGGATAAATTTCTTCAAATTTGATCCTTAAAACTGTAAAAATCAGTTTTCTAAATGGCAGGTTAGTCGTACTATTTAGGTAGTACGTATATAAATATAAGAATTTTGTCGAAGAAATGAAAGTCCGCTAAGGAAATACTGTAGTTGTATTGTAGTTAGTCAAATTTAAATAATTTCAACTGTTGCCAGATCAAACCACCTTCAAAGCCCTTTTGCATCAGGTATTGTGCAATTTTATTTCTTCTTTTAAAAAGGTCTGATTCTCTGAGCGTCGCATTTTTTTTCTCGATGAGGCGATTGATTGTTGCTAGATATTCTTCCTCATCAATCTCCGCCATGGCTTTTTTCAGGCAATACGCAGACATATTCCGCATTTTCAACTCTTGTCGAATTCGAATGCGTCCCCAATTTTTCAATCGAAACTTACCGCGTGCATAAGATTTAGCAAAACGTTCTTCGTTGAGGAAATTATCTGTAATTAAATCCACGATGATAGATTCCAAGCGATCGCCATAAATACCCAAATCCATTAATTTAGTGCGTACTTCTTTGTGACAACGATCCTGATAGACACAGTATCGTTGCAACTTTGCCAAGCCTTCTTCTTCCGAAAGGTATTTATTTTTTTTCTTCAATAGTAAAGCTCGATTAGAGGATCAAGAATTTAGTGCTAGAAATTATTCAAAAATAGTACTTAATATCTGGAAGTTATTTAAAACGGTCCCGAAACCTTTCAGACAAGACATTACGAGACCCTGTTTCTCCTTTTCTTGCGGTTTTCGTTACCAATTGAACCGATTTTAAAACATATTTACTACTTGTAGATAAAATACAAAATACTTCCTCCCTATTCGCTGTCATCTAATTATTCTTACAACTCTTATTTTAAAACAAAAAAAATGGGCAGAAGTGTTGCTTTTTAAAAACTATTGCGTCTAAGTTTAAAGTAAGTATGACGACTTAAGCCTATCTTACGATAAGCATTTTTAAAAAACTCAAAAATTAATTTAAAAAAAATGGATAAGTACATTGATCAGATTACAAGTATGGCAATTGAATATGCCCCTAAACTGTTATTAGCAATTCTAACGTTGTGGATTGGGTTCATGATTATTGGTTGGATTACGAGCGCCGCTAATAAAATGATGTCCAAGAATAAAGTTGATGTTTCGCTTAGTAAATTCTTGACATCGCTCATTTCTGTTGGTTTGAAGGTAATGTTATTGGTCAGTGTCGCTGGAATGTTTGGGGTAGAAACGGCAGCTTTTGTTGGTGTGATCGCGGCGATGGCTTTTGCGATTGGAATGGCTTTACAAGGAAGTTTAGCTCATTTTGCGAGTGGCGTGATGATCCTAGTTTTTAAACCTTACAAAGTAGGAGATTTGGTAGAACTAGGCGGGAATACCGGTGTAGTAGAATCCATCGAAATATTCAACACTATTTTATTGACTCCAGATAATCGTAAGATTATTATGCCTAACGCAACCGTAACCAGCAATCCAATTACGAATATCTCTGGGCAAGGAGAAATCAGAGTTGACATGGCATTTGGGATTGGCTATAGTGATGATATTGACAAAGCGAGAAAAATTATGCACGAAGTAGCACAGAGCTGTCCTCAAGTGTTGAAAGACAAGCCAGTAGATATTTTTGTTTCTGAGTTGGCAGATAGTTCGGTAAACTTTGTGGTGAGACCTTGGTGTAAAAGTGAGCACTTCTGGGATGTAAACTTCTATATGCACGAGCACATTAAGAAGCAATTAGATGCCAATAACGTTAGCATTCCGTTTCCACAAATGGATATACACCTACAAGGTAATGAGAAATCGTAAATAGATTTACGATAAGCGATTATTATTATAACAACTTTATAAATAGTCCGGAATGGTGTACCTGCATCATTTGGGGCTATTTTTTTTTAGAAATCTTTCAGTAATTCTGCAATTTCCATCTCTGGATCATGCAAGCGACCTTGCCAGCCAGCAATCATTGCCATGTCGATATTCTCTACTTTATCATCAATAAGTAAGGTTTCCCCTGCGACGAGCTGAGCATCTTGCAAAACGAAATCGTAAATAGCACGTTCTGGTTTTCGTAAGCCTAATTGATCGGAGCAATAAATCTTTTCGAAGTAATTCGTTTGGAAATCTGTAATGCCGTGAACGGTGGCAACGTGCTTAAAAATCCATTCCCGATGAATTTCGTTGGTATTGCTCAGTACAAACAAGCGATAGCGCGTTTTCAACTTTCGCAACATGGGAAAACGAGCAGCTTTAATGCCCAACAACATTGCATTCCAAGCTGCGACTAAGTGAGTATCTTCCACCGGTTGTTGAGTCGCAATTCGCAATTGATTCAAAAATTCTTCCGAAGAAACCTTCCCCAATTCGAACTTTTTAAAGAGGCTGGCGGTTTCCATATTATAGGTATCCATTTCAAGGTTTTGCCCCAAAAGTGTCGCAAAAGCACCTTGACTTTTAGCAAAATCTAAGTCTACGAGTACGTTACCGAGATCAAAAACGATATTTTTTATTTTTTGCATGGTTGAAATTAGTTGCGGAATGCCTTGCATTAAGAATTGCAAATATGTAAATTTGCTTTCGCTTTTAAAAATATGCGGATTTTTTTCTGTGTATTCCAAAAAGTCGGTCCTATAGCTCAGTTGGTTAGAGCACCTGACTCATAATCAGGTGGTCCAAGGTTCAAGTCCTTGTGGGACCACAACAAAAATGCGTAACTCGTTGTAGAACAACCTGTTGCGCATTTTAAATTTTCGACATTTCCCTTTCAAATTCGTCCTAACCCAACAAAGGCTAAGATTGCCATTTTAGCACTACTCATTGATCATATCTTCCAATATCACCTCCGCATCAACAATTTCGGAAGCATAGCTATTATCAGCAACTCCGAGATTCGTAATAAACGTTAGGAAAACCTGTTTTTTAGTTTTTGTAGAATCAATGAATCGTTGCCGTTTTTGAATTAACTCATGGTAATACTTTTTATTAATAGAAAATTCTCCTGCGTGAAATTTAATTTCACAAAGATTGATGCTTTCATCTTTTCGGTCAATGATGAGGTCGATTTGAAATCCTTCTTTCTGGGAAGTTCCAGGGATTCGAAGACTTGAAGTTTCCGTGTACACCATCGCTATTCCCAATGACTTTTTGATTGCGTCAATGTGCTTGTGACAAAGAGATTCAAAAGTGTAGTCTGCCCAAATTTTATAGGATTGCCCTGATGACAATTGTTGCCACATTCCTGACGTGTATTTTTTATTTGGCTTAATGAAGCGATGATAAAAAATGGAATATTCATCTATTAGACGAAAAAAAGTTCCTCTCTTCTTTTTGCCAAAAGGAACTGCCTCAATGATAAAATCAGAAATAATTAATTCTTGAATGGCTCGTTGATAACTACCCGAAGATTGCAATCCTGCTTTTTTTAAAATTTCAGCGTGGGTAGCACCATTAGGATAGTATGACAAGGCTGTAACAATGGCTTGGTGGATTTCCGCATTATTGAAAAGCGCTTGGTAAAGGTTATTATATTCATTTCTTAAGAGTCCTGTGGGAGAAAAACAAATTCGTTCGATGGCAACCGCAAAACTTTCTCCTTTTCGCAGGTTCTCCAAATAGAATGGAATACCTCCAAGTGTCATATATATTTTTGCCGTTTCCTGAAAAGAGTAATGAAATCCTTTACTTTTTAAAAAAGCATAAGTTTCAGATATAGAGAATGGATAAAGGTGGATAATTTCTGTTACCCGATTATGTAAGCCACCAGGGTCATTAATAATTTTTTTAGTAATCCAAGAAGTGGCAGAACCGCAAATGATCAAGATAAAGTGAGATTGTTTGGAAAGATAGTCATTCCAGAAATGTGCTAACATTTGAACGAACCCCGAACGTGCGGTAGCAACCCAAGGAAGTTCATCAATAAAAATGACTTGCTTCTTATTGTTGGGAAGCGTTTTTAAGTAAGTCTTCAATTGAAGAAAAGCAATTTGCCAGTTTTTAGGAGATACTGAATTAGTCGTATTGCTATACTCTGAAAGCTTGATGCCAAAATTTACTAATTGAGTGGAAGTATTTCCATTTTGAATACCTGTCATACTGAAGCAATAATGCGCTTGTAGTAAGGTATCTACAAGAAAAGTCTTTCCTACTCGTCGTCGTCCTGTTACCGCTAAGAACTCAGAACGTGTTGAAGCTAAAAGCAAATTTATTTTTTTAATTTCCTGTTTTCGACCAATCATATGAAATTATTTACGTCCTAGATAATACCAAATATAACTCCATATCTGGTATTATCTATCTTTTTCAAGCACTTATTACCAAATATAAAACACCAAACAAGTATTTACACTAAAAGAAATCAAGCTAGCCGCTATAACATTAATCAAGAAATAGATCAAATTGGTCGAGATTAATTTGCCTTTTTGTGAGGAAGTCATAAGTTGTATGAAATAAAGTTAATTTGTGAAATTAGAAAAATCTAAAAATAGCAACTCGAACGTAATCCTCCATTTAGATGATTGAACAACAACTAGCTTTGGGAACAGCAGCAATCGGTCGCCCGCAATATATCAATATTCGCCAGGAAGCGACGGTTCCTTTTTCTTTGGATGCTTTCAAACGGAAAGGCAAGGAGATCCTTGAAAATGCTTATCGGCAAGGTATTCGATACTTTGATACTGCGCCTGGTTACGGAATGGCGGAACAATTACTTTTAGATTGGCTAAAGGAAAAAAATGATGCAAGTATCGAAGTCGCCACAAAATGGGGATATACGTATGTTGCTAATTTCGATCCAACGGCTACCGTACACGAACAGAAGGAACATTCCTTAGCAAAGCTTAACGAACAATGGGAACAGTCAAAAAAAATGTTGCCTTCACTACGTACGTATCAAATTCATTCTGCTACTTTTGAAACGGGCGTTTTGGAGAATAAAAAAGTACTTGATCGATTAGCGGAATTAAAAATTGAACATGGCTTACGGATAGGGATTTCAACAACGGGAGCGAATCAATTGGCCGTACTCCGAAAAGCCTTGGAGGTAGAAGTGGAGGGAATTTTGCTCTTTGATGTTTTTCAGGTTACTTATAATATTTTTGATCAAAGTCTTGCTACAATTTCGGATCGACTCTTCAAGGAAAATAAAAGAATGATCATCAAAGAAGCTTTGGCCAATGGGCGCGTTTTTCCAAATAATAATTATACGCATTATGCGAACGCATACGAAGTATTAAATAACTTGGCAGAAAAATATAAGGTTGGGATAGATGCTATTGCTCTTCGATTTTGTATGGATAGTATTCCTGCATTTAAGGTATTGAGCGGTGCTGCCAATCAACAACATCTTTTGGAGAACCTAAAAGCTACTCGCTTCCAATTGGAAGAAAATGATGTGGAGCGATTAAAAGCGTTGAGTATTACCACAGAGCAGTATTGGAACGAAAGAAAAAAACTGGGCTGGAATTAACCAGAAAGAACGAAATTTATAAATTACACTAAAATATAAATGATATGACAAAGGAAAAAAGTCTTATGGAACTTGAGGATAAATCACTCCTATATATTATAGAAAAAGCAGAAAACAAAGAAGATCAAAATAGGATCAACGCAATGAAAGAACTAGCTCGTCGTAAGCTTTCGCCAGCCAAGATAAACGAATTAGCGATTCTTGTAAATCAAGCGATCGCTGGTGAAATGCTACTGCAAGATGATATTTCTAAAGAAGAAGTAACGATGCATAAAAGCATTTTTTTGAATCAAGAGGAAGTTAAAGAAATCTACATCGAGCAATTAGAAAAATACATGAAAGATAAAGAACAGTTTAGATTTAATGTATGGTCGTATTCGATCGGTGGGATGTAAATGTATTTAAATTATTCTAAAACAATCAATTCCTTTCATTTCCTAAAATAGAAAACCTTTCAACAGACAATCCGTTGAAAGGTTTTTCATTTTACAAAAGACAAATGATTACCACCATTCGCCGTAGCCCAAGCCACCTTTAAGTTCTAATTGTTGCTCTTTGTTGAGTGGCTGGATTTGTTTCGCATTTTTAAGTGCTTCGAGGTTTTTGATTTCTTTCTTTTTCATAATAGTAAAGTTTTAAAAATGATTAATTAAATTAAGTTCATACTTCGAAAACAGTAGATACTTACCACCATTGGCTATAGCCAGTATATAGTGGATCGAATTCTTCACCACCTTTCAATTCAAGTTGCGTTGCCTTGTCAAGCGATTGAATTTGCTTCGCATTTTTAAGCGCTTCGAGGTTTTTACTTTCTTTCTTTTTCATAATAGTTGGATTTTTTAAAATGATTAAACAAGTCTTTCTTACATTAAGTTCATACTTCGGGCATATTAGCTCCTTACCACCATTGACCATAACCTAAACCGCCTTTCAATTCTACTTGCTGCGATTTGTCAAGCGCCTCAATTTGCTTCGCATTTTTAAGCGCTTCGAGATTTTTACTTTCTTTCTTTTTTATCGTAGCGAGATTTTTAAAATAATTGAACAAGTATTGCTTACATTAAGTTCATACTTCGAAAAAAAAACACTTACCACCATTGACCGTAAGCTAAACCACCTTTCAATTCTACTTGCTTTGATTTGTCAAGCGATTCGATTTGTTTTGCATTTTTAAGCGCTTCGAGATTTTCACTTTCTTTCTTTTTCATAATAGTAAAATTAAAAAAATGATTAATAATATTATTACGCAAGCATAGCGTTTCATGCTGATCAACAGCATAAATATACTTGTAAATAAAAAAATAAATGCTTATATAATTTGACCTTTTACAACCGTTCAATACGGCTAGTTAAATAGGTTAGCTAAATTTCAATTGTGGATTTAACTGGAGTGGAAACGTACTAATTCTTAATCGAAAAATTTTACTATAATGAAAAAGAAGTTAATTCTTTTCTATTCCCTGAACAAAAAAGAGGCATATCGAAATTGATCTTTTTTTACGAGACTACTTGAAAATTCGTTTGTAAATTCAATTTCCGCGAACGACTCAACTTAAGTATCAATACAAAATGATCATCCTTTAGTTTCGTGCTTCAAGATTATTTCTGGTAAGACAACTCGGTAAGAATTCCCTGATGCTTCATCGTACCAAACGACAATATATTTGACATAAGCTTTTTCTAATTGATAGCCTTGGCTCAGTTTTGCACTTAGTCTTTTTGTGAATTTTTGCGAAAGCTTTAAAACTCTATTTTGATTTTCATCTCTAAAAATAGCAACTTGTGTAACATCCGGAAATAGTTGCATACCTGAACTTAGTCGCTTAACTCTTCTTTCTGTTTGGGAAGCTTTAAAATACCCCAACTGAATATCTTTCATCCCCGCTTCTAAAATAATTGTATCTGGCGCAGGATAATTTTCTTTGTTTTCTTGATAATCGAGCGCCGCAATTCCGGTACGTGGAAAATCAATATTATTGGTATGAATAAACAAATTGTCTTTTGCGCGGGTTAGGGCAACGTAAAGCACTCGCTTTTTTTCTTCACTTGTTAAAGGATAATTGTTGAGTAAAATAAAAACATGATCAAATTCCTTTCCTTTTGCTTTGTGCATCGTCGAAACTAATATGGTGTTTTGCTCTGGTGGATAAAAATCTTCGATGCGTAATTCCCTAACGTAAGTATTCCAAGCACTCCGAAATTTTTTAGGATTTGTGGAGGCAAACGTATCAATAATTCTTTGTACCAACTCCAAATTTTCTGAATGTTGATACCGTTCCAAAATTTTCTCTTTCTGCTGCTTCCAGTTTTCCGCGGTAATTAGTCCGAAGTCGTCTTGAATACCGTCATAAATAAAATAGGTAAAAGTTCTAATTTCTAAGAGATTCCCCAACGTAAAACCTTGCTTGTCTGAGATGAGCCTTGCTGGAATTCCTTTTTGTTTCAACAAACTAGTAATCAAAATGGATTCCTCATTTTTGTAGGTGAGTACGGCAACTGTTCCACGAATTTCTTCTTTTACCAATTGCTCAATTAGCGGTAAGATTAAATGTTTCGCTTGATATTTTACAATTTCAATTCGTCCATTCACTTGCTTGTGCGGGCTAAGTGAAATATTACTTTTTAATCGTTCGTCCGAGAGTTGTGTGGCTAAGTATAAATTAGAGAAGCTTAATAAGTTGTGGCGCGCCCGATAATTTTTAGTTAAATAGTGCATCATGGCGGATTGTCGCGTTACAAAATCCCGCATATATTTTACGCTTGATCCACGAAATTCATAGATGTTTTGATCGTCATCGCCCGCAGCAATTACTCTTATTTTTTCAGCGCTATCCACAATACTCATCAGGAAATCGTACTCTGTCTGACTAACATCTTGGTATTCATCAACCACTACGACGCTTTTGTTTTTGATTCTATCCAGTGGAATTTCTTCTTCTTGAATCGCTTCCTTGACCTTGGTAAGAATAATTTGCGAACGCTCAAGATTACCGAGTTTCCCCATCAACTGAAAAGCAAAACCATGGTATGTAAAAATGTCAATCTGATAAGCCACATTTCCAACGAGTTGTTGCAGTCGATTTCTAAACTCAAGTGCGGCGGGTCTGGAAAACGTAAGCATTAAAAACTGTTCTGGTTTTACATCTTCAATTAATAAAAGTGAAGCGACTTTGTGAACCAACACCCTCGTTTTACCACTTCCTGGACCAGCTGCCACTAGGATATTTTCGTGATTATCCTTTACCACGTTTAGTTGTTCCGTCGAAAGATCACTAAAAATCTCATTAAACTTTTTCTCGGTGATGGTTCTTCTAATTACTCCTTTTTTTTGATTAAAATACCTTTTTAAAAAACCTTCAAAAGGAAGAGAAAAGTAGTCTTCTACAAACTGGGTAGCGGCAATATTATTTTCTAATTGCTTCTTCGCATATTCTCCTACAATGTGTATTTGCTCCGTTTTACTCTCGTAGTAATGTGCTAATTTTTCGTAATCCGTTAAAGTATATCTTTTTTTATTATTATCAATTTTCCTTGTGATTTTCATCGGATTATAAAAAATCATTAGCCCATCTTTCAATTCTATAACTTTCAAACTATGGAGATACAATAAAATGTATTCATAAAATTTTGTGGGCAATGTTTCGCCAATCAGCTTTTCCGTTTCAACTTTCAAATCCAAGACGGAAAATTCAATTAATTTCCGATCCTTATAATGTTCTTCCTCTTTCCCGATTGGCAAATAAACATCTGACAACACTTTCAGACTATAAACAGCTATTTCCAACCTTTTTCCCATTGATAATTTGAATCTATCAAAGGACATATTTAGGCTAATTCGATATTGGTCGTTGGGTTTGTCAATTCGTTCTTTTTTAATGTAATTAACATCTGCCCAATAATTTAAAATTTCTTTGAGTACGACTAAATTACAATCTACTTCTTGCTCACTTATTTCCTCGTTGAGTTCTCTCAAATAAATATCCTTCCGCGTGACGTGTTCACTCGAAAAAATCAATTTGAACATCGCTTCCTCGATTTTTGTCACCTTGGCAAATACCTGTTGAGAGTTTCTTTTTCCTTGTACGGTAAAGTAATAGGCCGTTAAATCTTTTTCATCGCTAAGAATACCGATTTGCTTGAAAACATTGAGAATTGAAGTCACTTCACTTCTTTCAATAGCTAAGGACTCTGAAATTCGGTCAACTCTAGTGTCTTCTTTTGCTTGCGCTCTAGAAATTAAAGAGCCAATTACTCTCTGCGCATTCTCACGCTGGCGCTTCCCCGTAAAATGATGAATTTCAAGATCCATTTTATGAACGGCTTCGTCTACGTTTCCCACTAAAATACTTTGGGCAAAAACTGATGTTGCGTTTTCTTCCCGCTTGACATAACCAGTTTCTTCTAGCGCAGCAATGGCTACTTTTATCTTCGTTTCTAGATCTCGCATCTCCGTATCCCAACCTGCTTTTTTAGCAATTTCTAAAGCAGATTTCGTAAACTTTTTTCGCTTAAATTCTTTGATGCCTTGCCAGACTTGATAAACTTCTTTATGACTCAATTTCGTCAGATTAAGTAACTGAAAATGGGCATCTAAATCTTGTTCATCAAATAAGATAAAACACTTCGCCTGTAGCGCTGGTTTTCGACCCGCCCGCCCCGACTCTTGCACATAATTTTCCAACGAATCCGAAATATTGTAATGAATAACAACTTTTACATTATCCTTATCCACCCCCATCCCAAAAGCAGAAGTTGCAACGATAATCTCTAACTCCTGATCATTCGACATGAATTCATCCTGGATGCTTATCTTTTCATCCCGCTCCAATCTTCCATGATACGCTTTTGATACGATACCGTTCTGCTTTAATATTGCTACTAATTCTTCTGATTTTTTGACTCTCGAAACGTAGACAATCTTCGCCCCCTCTTCTGCTCGCAATAAGTCAATTAACTTTTGGACTTTCTCTTCTTTACTTTTTACGTTAAGTACAAAGTAACTGAGGTTTTTTCGTTTGGCATGCGTTTGGAAAACAGCAAGGTCAAGCCCTAATTTTTTAAAAAAATAAGTCTGAATATCTTCCACCACTGCTAGTTTAGCAGTAGCGGTAAAACAAGAAATAGGAATGCGTGAAATTCCTATTTTCTCTTTTATCAATTTATTCAAAAAATTACCGATGTATAAATAGTCTACTCTAAAATCTTGTCCCCAAGAAGAAAAGCAATGTGCTTCATCAATCACAAACCGATTGATCACTCTATTTTTTAGTAAGCGCATAATACTACTAGAACGCAATGACTCCGGCGAGAGATAAAGAATATTCGCACCGCCCCGTTCTACTTTTTCCATCGCCTCGCTACGCTCTAAAGGCGAGAGCATTCCATTGATGGTAACGGCGGCCGTAATTCCATGTCTATTTCGCAAAACATCAACTTGATCTTTCATCAAGGATTGCAAAGGAGAGATCACGACGGTTAGGGAATTATTTGCTACTCCTTTCATTAAGGCCGGTAGTTGAAACGTTAGAGACTTCCCTCCTCCTGTAGGAAAAATAGCAACAAAAGATTCATTCGCTAACGCCGCTTCTACCACTTTTTCTTGCAAAGGCTTCCCTTCATCTCCATCAAAACTTCTGAAACCTTCAAATCCAAAAAAACGTTTTAATCCTTTCACCGGAGAAAGCTGATCACAATAAGGACAACCATGATTTCCCAGACAAGCGACGCGCAGCCGATTAATGATTTCAGTCGTTGCTGGAAACTGATGTTTCACCCAACTTGGCAAGAGAGAATCCGTATCATCGACGGTGATGATTGCAATTGCAAACGCCAAGGCCGTTGAATTGTACTCCACGAAATTTATCAAAGCTGCTTTCTCACAAAATAACTTGGCGTAATGATCTTTGATATAAACAACAATTTCTTCTTTGGTATCAATCGCTAGTAAGTTCTCCTTTGAAACATGCTTAAAAAAACCATCAAACCCAGATTTCTTCCTCAGTAAACTATAGTAAATTACTTTTAAAGGTGTTGGCAATTCATAAAATGCCGTTAATAAATCTGCTAATAATTCTTTAGTTAATTTAGCATCAGCTAAAGGATTATTCAGCGCTGTTCCTTCCAAATGGTAATCCTTCACCAAGTGATGATAAGGCTTTTTGGGAAAAAGTAGTACCGAGAGGAGAAGCGTATCTATTTTTGATTTTTGAAAAAAAGAAGCAGGAAAAGATTGCTTCCGCAAAATTGGTAGATCGTGCGCAAGGATGTTATGTCCGCAGATTGTATCAGCAGTTTCACTTAGTACCCTAAACTTATCTTTATTTCTACCTCTATATTGATTTCCGTTAACCAGCGAACCATACTCTAATACTTTTTGCGTTCTAGGATCGACTTCCAGATCAAAGTAAAATATATTAAGGCTAAGGCCAATTGGCATGTTAGAGCTATTTTTCTGAAGCTATTTAAAAACTAGCGCTTAATCACTTATACTCGCCTCAAAGTTACTTTTCAGAAAGCGGACACTACACACTTGACTAAACACCAAGCTAATATATAAATAAAATATAATTATCTAGCCACTCAACAAGATAAATCCTAAACTAATTATTGCTACCCCATTACAGAACATTGACTCGCAACTTAACTGTTGTAGTATTTTTTGCACGTAATTGCTTAATGAAGCAATGAAAGCTAAAGCTACTCTCCAATTCTACTTCGAGCACTTCTCCCATTCCTCCCCCTTACTAATTAATTTTACTTTCGGTGATAATCTTTATTCCTAGTTAAAATAATTAACTGTTGTTAAGCTTAAGCTAAGGTTAGCCAAAGATGTTGTTACCTTTTAAATAAATCTATATTTTAGTAACGGTAATACTTTATGCTTGACCAATCGAACGGAACAAGCTTTCTCTAAAAAAAATGTAAAACATGAAAAAAAGAATCTACTTACTTTTCGCACTCTGCCTCACAACGATGTTAGGTTTTTCACAAACTGTCAATGGAAAAAAAATTGCTGACTTAGATGTTGAGTACATCCGGATTATTGGACAAGATCGACTCTTTAGCTCTAAAGTGAATATCCATATTGATTTTGGTCAAAAACAGCAATTCTTAAGTTCCAAGAATAGACGATTCAAGGATGAGCATGGCAAACAAGTCAAATTCAATTCTATGATTGATGCCCTTAACTTTATGAGCAAAAGTGGATATGAGTTTGTTACTGCTTACACGTCCGACGGTAGTGACGAATGTTCTCATCACTATTTACTACGGAAAAAAAAATACTCGAAATCAGTTGAAGAAACTGTCGACGAAGAAATTGAAATTGAAATAAATGATAATTGAAATAAAATTAAATTCCCTTTTCAACATTGGTTGAAAAGGGAATTTAGCTTCTAAAGTTGTTTTAAAATAAACCATAACCCCTACAGGTAAAACATCATTTTAAAATAACTTCTCTCTTACAAAGCTCGTTTACAAAAACGAATCTCTCGTAATTCTTTTTTAATAACATCCTCCTACACAACCTAGCAAGTAACCTCCTGTACAACTTACTAAAACAGCGCAAGCATACGGATTTGCACCAAAAGCACAGCCACCAAAACCTGCACCACAAAGGTTTTGCCACCACCAAGGTAACTGAGGAAAAAGCGTAACGACACAGTTTCTTACACACCACCAGTAATCTCTTTCTACATTAAATTCTTGCGTAGAAACTAACTCACTATTCAAAAAATTAGAAGCTACAATTTTTACCCCACTAGGCGTGTAAAGATTAATGTTCCCCGTAAAGCTATCTTCCGCAGTAGTCGTCCCTTGAGCTAAATCAAACTCTAACACGATACTACGAAAAGCATTATCGACATACGTTGTATACACATACTTAGGAGCGCTCGTTCCTAGGTAAGGAATAATTAAAGCTTGCATATCCGTCTCCTGGTATTTCGCTAAGGTAATGTGCTCCCAGTCTAGTTGAGTCGCCTGTAGCGTTTGAAAGTCTTCACTCACTCTAAATTTTTCCATCAAGTCATGGTTCATAGTAATATTCTCCGTGCCCTTCAACTGGAAGCCTTCCGTAATTTGTTCTTCCGCAGGTTGTGGTGTCTCAACTTTTACAGGAGTGACATTTTCTGTCTTTCCACAAGAACTAATCACGATTGCTAATAATGCAAAAAAGGCGAAAGTAAAACAGATCTTTTTCATAATGATAAGGTTTTAAAAATTGTGAAATAAAATAAAATACTTCCAGCTCATTAGATTGTACTAAATCTGTAATCTAAATTGCTGCTTACCACGTAAAATTGTTTATTTCTTAAAAAAAAGTCTATAGACATTTTTCCTACCATTCCCCTTATAAATACTCAAGTACATTTTTCAGGCAGGTGATTTCTTTAGACGCATTAAACTTATTTTCAATGACTTAATCTATTTGAAATTCAAATTTTCTTCCCCTTCCCAAGCTATAGTTTATTGACTTGGCATCTTGAAATTATTTCCAATTGGCTTGAACAAATTCAAAGAGCGTATTGAATACGCTCTTTAAAAACAGAAAAAATTTGTAATCGTTTTTTTCTGTGGAGGAAGTTAACTTTGTTATAGAAGTTATTGGTCGGCACAGTACTAATACATTGTAAATTAAACCACCTTTGAGACCGAAGCAACTTCATTATTCGCAGTAAGCGATCAAACAAAAAACATTTGCGTTGGTGATCAGTAATCGGTGCCCTTACTCATCTTTCGGCATTTACGATCTTTCTTTTTCATCGTTGTTCTGCTTTATTTTTCTTTCCTTTCCTAACTCCCTGAGCTTGGGCAGTTCGTTCATGACTGTTACAAGCGCAACCTTGCTTTGCCTTGTATTAAGTGGAGATAACGAAGGAGAATACTTTTTAGTTGACCCTTGAAAATACTTTAGCATGAGAAGCTGTAAATACTTATCCTTATTACGTGTAATTTGCAAAAAAGAGAGAAAGCATTTTGAACAATTTCTAAAACGACTTTACTTCAACCAAAAAGAAGTTATTCGCTTATTTGAATACCTGAAAAAATTTGCGCCCAATTTCGATAGTCACGATTTGACGACTCAAAAGATTATTCGAAACTTCTGCAAGAAAAAAAGCTTTACCAAGCAAGAACAGAAAAAAGTATTAAACTTACTATCTGATTTACATTTGCATCTTAAAGCGTTTTTGGTATGGAAAACCATCCGCACCAAACCAGAAGAACAAAACCGGCTGCTATCTGATTTTTATAAAAATAATAATTTTCAAAAAAAATACGTCGCAGGTTTACAACAGCGTAAAAGAAAGATTGAAGAAAAAAAATTAATGACCCTCAACGACCTCTATCAATGTATGTTACTCAATGATACGATCTATTACAACCTTACTCCGCACAACGAATTTCAAACCGAAGAAACAAGTTACTTGCAAAATGTCATTCGATCTTTGAATCAATTGTATACCATCGCTCAGTTAAAATATGCCTGTGAAATTTTAAGTAAATCCCCTAATTCCAAAGTCCAATATCTCGAAAAAGAAATTTTAAAAATTGAAAGACGACGTCAAGGAGATTCTTTTGAAGAAACAGCGTTATATTTTATGTATTACAAATTATTCTTACTCTTACGCGATAAAAAATTTGATACTTTTATCGAACTTAAAGATTTCCTATTTCATATTAACCCAAAGAGTGCGCAGCTCGAACAAACTTTTTTAATCGACAAGCTCTTGCGGTTTGCCCAAAAAGCAATTCAGCAAAGAAGTTTGAAATTTAATCAAGAATATTTTGAAATTTGTCAATGGGCTTTGGCGAACGGACTGCTCTTACAAAAACAACTATTCACCTCGGATAGGTTTGCGAATCTCATTGACGTTGCACTTGCGTTGAATCAAACAGATTGGGCAGAAAACTTTATTGTCACTTACGCCTCTCAACTATCAGAAGAAGGAAGGAGGGAAATTATTCAATCCGCTTACGCTCAAATATTATTCAAGCGTGGCGCTTATCAAAAAAGTATCCCTATACTACTACAAGTACGAATCATTAACGACTATCATTCAATGCGGGTCCGAGCACTATTACTAAAAAATTACTATGAAATCGTAGCAGATGTCGAAACCATACTAAAAGAAATTAACAACTTCAATCGTTTTCTAAATCGGAAAGCAGATCTTAATCCTCAAAGGCTCAAGGCGTATCAAAATTTCTTGCGCATCTTCAAAAAATTAACTTTGCAAAAATCAAAGAAAGAAAATTTATTAAAAGACTTTTGGACGGCAAGTTCCCTCATCGCTATTCCTTGGCTGCAACAAAAAACAAAAAGCTATACTAGATTTGAATAGATTCAATGAAATCAATAGCGAGATACTTGAAATCAAAATCCCTTGCTAGCTAACGCTCGCAAGGGATTTTATTTACTACTAGAATAGTATTTTTTTTGAAATTTATAACCGCTGGTTCTAGCTTTAGATACAGCTACCAATACACCATCCTAAGTATCCTCCTAAACATCCTGAAAGAGCGATACAAGCCGCTGGGTTAGCTCCAAAAGCACAACCACCAAAAGCAGATCCACAAACTAGTTGAATCCACCAAGACGAATTCTGATATACATTTGAAAGGCAACTACCTACACAACTCCAGTAACCTCTTTCTAAACCAAACGTTTGAGCGCCTAAAAATTGATTTTCTGCATAAGATGCACTTACGATTTGAGTACCGTCAGGCTTATAGAAATTCAAGTTACCAGTGAATGCTTGATCAGTGGTATTAGCCGAAACAGTAGCCGTAGATTCAAATTCCATCACGATACTTTTAAACTCTTGATTAACATAAGGTGCGTACAATACTTTAGTGCTTGGTGCAAGGAAGGAAACAATGATCGCTTTCATGTCAGTATCCTTATAAGTAGCTAACACCAGTTGATCCCAATCTATTTGTGCTGCATCTAATGATTTGAAATCGTCACTAGCTCTAAATTTTTCCATCATATCGTGGTTCATCGTAATGTTCTCTGTAGCTTCCAACTCGAAGCCTTGCGGAGTTTGGTCTTCTACTTGTTGTGTTGTCTCAATTTTTACTGGGTTCGGAGTAGCATCTTCTGTCTTTCCACAAGATGTAATAACAATTGCTAATAAAGCGAAAAATGCGAAAGTAAAACAAATCTTTTTCATAAGGATAAGGTTTTAAAATTTTGAATAAATGAATAAATGAATTATAGTATTTAGCAATTCATAAAGCTTACGTTGAGAGTAAGTCTTTATCTCTGCTTACGATGTAAAGTTGTTCCTTTTACCTCAGATTGTCCACAGACAAATTTTACAAGTTCCACCTTTTAGAGTTTAAAACAAGGTTTTATTTTACAGAACTTTTCCAACGTATTGAACTTGTTTACAATAAGTTAGTCTATTCAAAGTCATCGCATTTTTCCACCCGCTAAGAAAATATTTTACTTCTAAAAAATATTTTTTATCAAAAAAAACAATTCAATTATTTTCATGCGCTAAGTAAGCATATTGGGATATAAAATAAAAAAATAAAAAAAAATCCTTCTTTTTTAATCTAAATGGATTTAACTTTGTTCTAAGTATATAAGTTGTTTCAAAATAGAATAGTGACCTTCTCGACCAAAAGTCAAAATGCTGCAAATCTGTTTCAAAACAATTTCTTGTTAAAGAGTTAAAGAGCAAATACCTAAACTATGACTAACGGTGAAAGTTAGTTACCAGCAGACGTTTTAATTAAGGTGATTTTTCATTTTATTGTTGTATAGTGTATGATATGGTACAACATTTATAATGACAACAATAAATTTGGTGAAATTCAAATTTAACCTTCAACTGTTAAAACTAAAATTTGGCTCAGATGTTTTTTGTCGGTAGACAGTTTGAAGTGCAATGGTCTTTTACTTCATTTTTTTCGCAAAAAGATTTACTAAGGATTGAGTTAATCCATATATTAGTTTACCTTTGTGAGAGTAGAAAAAGCAAGTATAGATTAATCCATCTTACTCCGTTGAAATGTTTCTTGTAACGTTTACCTACACAAATCTACTAATCCCTTCTCTCGTTTCCGCTCACATCCGCTTTCACTTGATTTGTAATATAGTCAAGACAAATACACGCATCCATTTCTAATACAGATGGATGTTTAAAACAAACTATTTACAAAAATCCGTCCTGGCTAGTGTTAACCAACTTGCCATCAGGAGCGGTACGCCCAAAGGTCAATACTAATTCTCTTTGCTGCGTTTGCTATGATTGTTTCACTGTAACGTTCTGTCTTAATTTTACTTCCTTATTCCCCCATTAAACTTGGGCAGTTAGTAGCTGCTGTGAGCATGGCTTTGCCTAATCTTAAACTAAGTGGAGGGAGCATGGATAACACTTTTTTAGTCGACTCTTGAAATGAACTTAGTATGAGAAGTTGTAAATACCTAACCTTGTTACGTGCGATTTGTGGGAAGAAGAGAAAGAATTTTGAACATTTTTTGAAACGGCTTTACGTCAATCAAAAAGAAGTCATTAGGTTATTTGAATTCCTGAAAAAATTTGAACCCAGTTTCGATGGTCACGACTTAACTACCCAGAACATCACACAAAAATTTTACAAGAAGAAAAGTTTTACCAAAAAGGAATATAGAAATTTTTTAAACCTACTATCTGACTTGCATTTACACTTAAAAGAATTTTTAGTGTGGCAAGCCATTCGCACTAGACCCGAAGAACAAAGTCGCCTCCTATCTGATTTTTATAAAAATAATAACTTACCAAAAAAATACGTCGCAGGTCTGCGACAACGCAAAAAGCTAATCGAAGAAAAAAAATTAATGACGACCAATGATCTGTATCAACGAATGCTACTCAACGATGCAATTTATTATAACCTTACTCACCTCAACGAATTTCTGCCGCCAGAAGAAACTTACTTGCAAGAGGCCATTCAATCCTTGAACCAATTGTATACCATTACTAAACTGAAATACGCTTGTGAACTTTTGAGTAAATTCCCTAGTTCCAAAGTTCAACATCTCGAAAAGGAAATTTTGGAAATTGAAAAACTTCGCCAGCAAGATTTCTTTGTAGAGCCCCCAATACACTTTATGTACTACAAATTATACCTACTATTACGGGATAAAACATTTGACCATTTTTTAGAACTCAAGCTCTTTTTACTTCATTGTAATCCTAATATAGGGAACACTGAGCAAGTCTTCTTACTAAGCAAATTATTGGAACATGCACAGGCAGCAATTAACCAACGACGTTCAAAACTTAACAAAGAATATTTTGAAATTTGTCAATGGGCTTTAGAAAATGGATTGCTTTTGGAAAAACAAATTTTCACATTGAATAGGTTTTCCAATCTCATTGACGTTGCCCTTACTTTACGCCAGGTTGATTGGGGAGAACATTTTATTGAGACTTATTCGACGCAGCTTTCTGGAATAGGAAAAGAGGAAGTCATTCAATCGACTCACGCTCATATATTATTCGAGCGAGGAGCATATCAAAAAAGTATTGCCATTTTACTACAAGTACGCGTAATCAGTGATTGCCATTCCATGCGCATTCGAACACTCTTACTCAAAAACTATTATGAAATTGCCACCGCCGTAGAGACGATCTTAAAAGAAATTAGTAACTTCAATCGATTTCTAAATCGAAAGTCCGTACTTAATCCTAAAACGCTTCAGGCTTATCAAAACTTCTTGCGCATCCTCAAAAAGTTGACTTTGCAAAAAGCTAAGCAAGAAAATTTATTACAAGATTTTTTGACCACCAGCCCGCTCATTGCTATTACTTGGCTGAAACAAAAAATTGAATGCTATACTAGATTTGAATAACGGAAAGGTCATTTCATGAAAATGGAATTAAACGAAAGCGACAACTCAGTGGAAGCGGAATAAGTCCTTCAATAAAATGAACAAGCCAGCAGTAATGCTGTTTTAGCATTATATCTGTCACGTTATTACTAAACGAAAAACCAAGCTTCATGGAAAACATCATCGGAATACTGATCACTGCTACTGCTTTTTTTGTCGGTGCAAAATTACTCTCCGGCGTTTACGTCAAAAATTTTATACAAGCCATTATAGTTGCTATCGTGATTGCAATACTCAGCTTCACGCTCGGTAATTTTTTAAAAATTGTCACCCTCGGTATTCTCTCCCTCGGAATTTTCTCCTGGTTGCTCAACGCTATTCTGATTCAAGTAGCAGATTTCTTTTTGAAGGACTTTGAAGTCAAAAATTTTTGGTGGGCATTAGCACTCGCCGCAATTGTCTCTATCGTAAGCGGTTTCTTAAACTGGGCATTATAGAGATTCTATTGCATATAAATACCAAGATCAAACTATTTTCAATTTTTTGTTTTAAAATCAATAAATAATAAAACTTTTTGTTGATTCTGATTGTTCTTTATTGTAACTTTATGCGCAAAGTCATTAAAGACAGTCTATGAATCAAAGAGTAAAAGAGAAATTGGAAATTTTGTCCGATGCGGCAAAGTATGATGTATCCTGTTCTTCTAGTGGTAGTAATCGCAAAAACACCAAAGATGGACTAGGGAATTCGAGTGGTATGGGAATTTGCCATAGCTATACCGAAGATGGTCGCTGTGTTTCGCTACTAAAAATCTTATTAACCAATCATTGTATTTTTGATTGTGCTTATTGTGTCAGTCGGCGCAGTAACGATGTAAAGCGGGCAGCTTTTACGGTACAAGAAGTCGTTGATCTTACCATTAATTTTTATCGACGTAATTATATAGAAGGCTTATTCTTAAGTTCTGGTATTTTCAAAAATGCCGATTATACCATGGAACGTCTAGTGCGGATCGCGAAGGAGTTACGCACGCAGCATAAGTTTAATGGCTACATTCATCTCAAAGCGATTCCCGGTACGAGCGACGAATTGATTCACGAAGCAGGCTTATACGCCGATCGACTAAGTGTCAATCTAGAAATTCCGTCGGAAATGAGCCTCAAGAAAGTAGCGCCCGAAAAAAACTACGGCGATGTTTATAAGCCCATGAATTACTTAGCAGAAACCATTACTGGTTTTAAAGAAGAAAAAAAAGTGATTCGCAGCGCACCAAAATTTACCCCAGGAGGACAAAGCACCCAACTCGTCATCGGTGCCACGCCCGAAAAAGATTTACAAGTCCTCAACCTCGCCAACGATCTATACAAAAAACAAAAATTAAAACGCGTTTATTATTCTGGCTACGTTCCCATCAGTAGTGACGAACGAATGCCTGCGCTCAAACAAACGCCCGTTGTTCGTGAAAATCGCTTATATCAAGCCGATTGGTTGATGCGCTTTTATGGCTTTGGTGTAAATGAAATTGTCAATGATCACCA
>JBGCFY010000240.1:0-3995 GCA_045110315.1 Saprospiraceae bacterium | reverse complement strand
AAAAACTAGCGAAAGTCTGGAAAAGATATAGAAAATGGCTTTGGGGAGGGAAGCCCACCCACAGCCACCGCCGCCCCGTTTTTGGTCAAAGCGGGCATTCCAAAGATATCACTGTCAGTCTTGTTGGATGTCGCTTCCAACAAAGTAATACATCGAGTAACTGTTTGGATCTAGAAAAACAGCCATGTACTTATAAGATCTGTAAAACACAAAAATTCCATAATTAATAAGCACTTATTTTTAAAAAAAAATAGAAAAATATATTCTTATCAAGGAAAATAAGCGGTAAGAATGATTACATTGATTCTTTTGATCAAACCTATATGCACGCTCTAAATTACCTAAAAGTAGGGTAGACCAAAAATACGGTCGTTTCCCTGTTAACCACGAATTAAAGTGCAAAAAAAAACGGCTTCTTCTTTTATAAGAAAAAGCCATTTTACGAATATCTTTAAACTTCCAACTAGCGGGTAATAATTATCTTTTTTGTTTGGGTCTGATTTTGATCTTGCCATCGCAGTAAATAAATTCCTACTTCGAGTTGACTGAAATCTAGATCTTCTGTGGTGGTATTAGAAAATTCAAAAGTCTTGATTTTTTTTCCGTCAAGGCTATACAAACCTAAATATTGCGGTGTACTTGCATTGGAAAATTGTACGGTGAAACGACCATCAGAAGGATTGGGGAAGACGGTGAAGCTATCAGAAATTACTTCCTCTTCCAAACGGATACGATTGATCGAGCCATTAATGGTAAAGCGATGGGTAGCGGAATAATTAGACCAAGTATTTTGACAAAATGAGCCTAATTGATATTCGTAGATCTGACTGGTTTGAATTCCTTCAATGGTAAATTGTTCAACAAGACTGATGATAACGATCCAATCTGTGTCTCCCAGCGCTCGGTAACGAACGCGATAAGTCTCCGCAGTCATCAAGCTATTGATTTGCATTTGTACAACGTCATTGCCAATCGGCGTAACACCAAACGGCGTAGGTCGATTACAGCTCGTATCGTCCGTCGTAAAATAATAACGATCACTCCAGTCCGTCCAACCATTAGGACATCTTGTTCTCAAATGATACTCGTAAGTTTTGTTCGCTACCAAATTCGTCAAGAGTACCGTCGGATCAAAAGTAGGAATCGGCGTCCAAGCATTACCCAAACTTGGATCTCGATAAATAATCAAATAACGAGAAGCATCCGTAATGGTTTCCCACGAAATTCTTACATCGTCCCCCTGATATTGAACACTAGAGGGAATCGTACCCATACAAGCGTCAAATTTTACCGTGTAGTCTTCTACTTCGCCGTAAGCAAACTGCCGACAAGGCAGCGGGGCTTCGTCAAAACTCATGGCTACTCGCATGGTACGCGTACCCACGACGTTCAGTGGAAGAGTAATGCTACCACTTACCGGACCTCCGAGAGCGGCATTCGCGTAAACTTCTTCTCCAGTATCCTCAAAATCACCATCACCGTTAAAATCGATCCAAATACTCCAAAATTGGTTGTAAGCTTGATCACTATAACCTGGCGTCAAAGTAAAATTATTGCTAGTTCCTGTTAATAGATCAATGACCTGATCTGTAAAATCTGTATAACCTGCGGCGTCGGAGGGATTAGAGAAACTATTGAAATTAACATCCGCAATCCATTCGTTGGAAGCGTCTAAACCAGCGGAGCTGCAATCGGTGCAAGGCGCGTCACAGCAAGTAACACTTAGTGCCTTCTTCCAAGCTAAATCTGCTTGGCAACCAGCATCATTCCAACCTCCCGTTTCGCCATCACTATAAGTTCTAAACGCGATCGAACAGTCGTTAAAACTAGGCTCTTGACCACAATCATTATCCGCAGTAGTTAGGGTAAAGCAAACCGCCCAAAAGCCGCCGCTTTCATTACAACTGATGCCATCTCCCCAAGAACAATTAGGATCCTGAAAATCAAAGCAACCATTCGTATTATTCTGCACGACACCCGAAACAAACCAACCTGCTCCAACGGGCTCTCCAGGGAAATTATAAGCAGGTTGAATTTCATTATATAAGACACGTCCACTTGGCTCCCATTGCCAAACGGCTTGTTGATTAAGAGTGGGGAAGAGAGGATTCGTAATATTTAGAGGCATACCGTTATTCGCAAAGGACGCGGAATCCCAGCCTGCTCCAAAAGTCGGCACAATACCATGTAGCCACTGACAAGTATTATCATTAGAAAAGTATTGATTAATAATCAAACAAACTTCAACTTCTTCTCCGGGAAGAAATGGACCTTCCGCAGGAGAACCCATAGAAGTATTGGCAATCTGAATCTCGCTGAAGAAGTTGCACTCCGTTCCATTATTGACGATTAAATCAGGACAAAGATTAAAACTTCCTTCCTCATCATTGGCACCAGAAACAGCAATTAGATAAGTTAAACCTTCGTAAACGTAAGTTGAAATAGCATTTTGGTTCGAACAATCCAACAAAAAGAAATTTTCACAATCATTAGCTTCAAAAATAGCAATTTGAGGATTTGCGAGCGTAGAGTTTGACAGTGATAAGTAAAGCAAGCCTTCTGCTTCTTCGGGTTGATAAGTATACCAAACGGTAGGACCGTAAGCATCAAAGCAAGAAGTACCGCCAAAATTTTTACCAGGAGAAGCACCAATGTTACAACCAGCAATACAATTATCATTAGATTGATCAATGATAATTTTTTGTGGACCACTATGGCCTGGCTGGCAGTTATCATTTTGGGCACAACCAATCGGTGGACCACGTTCTGCTAAGCAAAGTTCAAAATTACCAGCTTCGTCCGTTGTCGTACTGATTTCAATGTAATAGGTCTGACCACTTTCTAGGCCAAAAACGGAGAAATCTTCCGGAATACCGCAGTACGCTTTTTCGATAATTAACTCTTCGGATTCGCAGTTGTTGAGCGTGCCTACAAGTACCGCAACATCTCCAGTTAAGCTCAAACTTTTTAAATCTATATCTAAAGTGTTTTTTCCCGACGTGAGTATGGTCTTGTACCAAACGGATTGTGCGAAAAGACTTTCGTCACAGTTACTCGTCGGATTGATGAAATCTTGGGTAGCAAAACTAGTACTTCCAATCACGCAAGATCCGTCGGGCACTAAGCTGACGGCATCACAAACTTCATCGTTCGTGATGACCGGAAGATTGATAATGCTGAATTCAATAGACGCTGTTAGCTTTTCTACGTTAAAAATAAGGTAATAGGTTTCTCCCGTAGTAAGTAAATTAACTAGCTCAAGGGTTGGTTCTACGTTGTTGCATTTGACTAAATTGGCCGTAGGGAAATCACAAGGATCCGCTTCAAATTGAAATAAAGCTACCTCACAGGTGGTATTATTACAAATAGAACTCAGTTGAAAATCAGGCCCTAGTGCGGTAAATTTAAACCAAAGCTTATATTGGTTATTGCTTAAACAATCTGGATCTAAGAGATCTTCGAGTGCGGTACTTGTAGGGAAATTGGCTGGATTCCCGTTTAGCATATTGTCAATCGAAATTGGACTTTCACAGTTACCGATTTGTGCAGCAGCATTAAAATGGCATAAGCTGAAGAAAACTAAGATTAGACTAGCGAGACGGGTAGATAGGGGGAATTGTTTTTTCATGGTGTTTTGAAAATTTGGCGATGATTAGAGCAACTTTTAACTTGCTCTTGAATAAATAATTGATCTTAGGCTGTACAATTCACAAAGAAAAAGTAAAAACAACCCGAAGAGGAAGTATTATTTCTTCTAGCAAAAGTAAGCTAAGCATCAGAAATTTGTGTGTGTACGGTCTTTATAAACATTCAGAGCTAATCGCAGTAGCTTAAAAACAAAGGATAAAATAATGTAAGTAGTTCGCGGAAATTGAGTTTACAATAAGTTGAAAAGAATTTTGAGCTTAAACGAGGCAAAAAACGTAGACAATGCCGGAGCATTGGCGAGGCTTTTTAACGAAGTAGAAGCTTAAAAGGCTTTCAAGTTATTAGTT